>NZ_CAKASO010000026.1:0-57868 GCF_916862475.1 Nocardioides sp. Leaf374 | reverse complement strand
GAGGGCGCCGGCGCCGAGGGCCAGCACGCCCGCGACGGCGCCGACGAGCGCACCCGCGACCCGGCGGCGGCGCGTGGGCCGGGCGGGCGGGGAGGGCTCGGGCAGCTCCCCCGACGGCTGGTGCACCGAGGGCCGCGCGCCGGGCTGGGTCAGCTCGGGGTCGAGGGGCAGCCACGGCCGCGAGATCGATCCCGTCGACCCCTGCCGGCCCACCAGCGGGTCGAGCGCCGCCGAGAGCGCGGCCACGAACGCCGTGACGTCGGGCCAGCGCTCCTCGCGGTCGACCGCGAGCGCGCGGCGCACCACGGCGTCGACCTCGGGCGGGAAGGGCCGCTCCTCGGTCGACAGCGGCGCCGGGTCGTCGGGGTGGGCCGCCGCCTGCAGGCTGGTGTGGGCGTGGGCGGGGCGGCCGGTGAGCAGCAGGTAGGCCAGCGCGCCCAGGGAGTACTGGTCGGCGCGGGCGTCGGGCGCCTCCGCGCGGGCCTGCTCGGGTGCGACGTAGGACGGCGTCCCGGCCACCATCGTCAGCCGGCTCGACACGTCGAGCGCCTTGCCCAGCCCCAGGTCGCCCAGCAGGGCCTGCACGTCGCCGCTCGCGGCGGTGGCGTCGGCGGGGCCGCGGGTTTCACCGGCCGGCTGGTGAAACCCGCACCTGTCGGCCCACGCGTCGGCCGACAGGTGCGGGTCCGGGCCGACCGGTGTGACGGGTGGGGCGGACGGGGCCGGCCCGGCGTGGCCGCCGCGGGTGGTGCGGAACAGGACGTTGGCGGGCTTCACGTCGCGGTGGAGGATGTCGAGGTCGTGCAGCGCCTGGAGCCCGAGACCGACCTGGCGGACGACCTCCAGCGCCTGGCGGGCGGTGAGGCCCTCCACCTCGAGGCGGTCGGCGAGGGTGCCCTGGTCGGCGTACGACATGACGAGGTAGGGGCGGCCGTCGTCGAGCTCGCCGGCGTCGTAGACGCGCACGACGTGCGGGGAGTCGACGCGGCGCAGGTAGCGGCCCTCCTCGAGGAACCGGCGGCGCACCTGGAGGTCCTCGGTCCAGTTGTCGGCCAGCACCTTGACCGCCACCGGGGAGTCGAGCTGCTCGTCGTAGGCCAGCCAGACCGTCGCGAAGCCGCCCGAGCCGACGCGTCGACGCACCGCGTAACGACCGAGACGCGAGGGCATGGACACGCGAGCATGATAGGAGCGGTCAGCCCCGGTTGGGGCGCCACCACGAGGGGAAGGAGGTCGGACATGCCCGGCACGCACAGCACCGACACCCCGGGGGCGCTGACCCCCGACGACATCGACGACCTCGCCCGGCGGGCCCAGGGCGGCGACCGCGACGCCCTGGAGGACCTGCTGACAGCGGTGCGGCCCCGCGCGCTCAACGTCTGCCGCGGGGTCCTGCCCTACTCCTCCGACGCCGAGGACGCCTGCCAGGAGGCGCTGATCAACATCGCCGCCAAGATCGGCTCCTGGGGCGGGCGCGGCCGTTTCACCACCTGGATGCACGTGGTGGCCGTCAACAGCGCCCGCAGCACCTACCGCCGGATGAAGAACCAGGCCGTCGCCGCCGACCCGCAGGCCGGCGGTCCGCTCGCCGACCGTCCCGACCCGCGCACCACCAGCGTCATCGCCGGCACCCGCCTCGACCTGCTCGAGGCGATGGAGACCCTCGAGCGCGAGCACCCGCAGTACGTCGAGCCGCTCCTGCTCCGCGACGTCTACGGCCTGCCCTACGACGAGATCGCCCGCCTGCTCTCCCTGCCGCTCGGCACCGTCAAGGCCCAGATCCACCACGGCCGCAAGCTGGCGCGGCCGATGCTCAGCGGCGAGGGCTGAGGGCGCGGCTGCGGGTTTCACCAGCCGGCTGGCGAAACCCGCACTTGTCGGCCCACGCGTGGGCCGACAAGTGCGGGTCCGGGCCGACAGGTGTGACGGGTGGGGCGGACGGTGCGGGGGCCGGGCGGGGACGGCGGCGCTCGGCCCGGGCGACCTGGAGGTCGACCGGGGCAGCGCGGCCCTCGTGCTCGTTGGCCGCGCCTGACAGGCTCACCCCATGCGCATCCTCGTGCTCGGCGGCTCGGTCTTCCTCTCGCGCGCGGTCGCCCAGGAGGCGCTCGAGCGGGGCCACGAGGTCACCTGCGCCTCGCGCGGTCGCAGCGGCACCGTGCCGGAGGGCGCCGAGCACGTCGAGTGGGACCGCTCGACGCGCGTCGTGCCGCCCGCGCTGGCCTCGCAGCGGTGGGACGTCGTGGTCGACGTGGCCCGCACGCCCTCCTGGGTACGCCGCTCGGTGACGACCTGGCCCGAGGCCCACCACGTCTTCGTCTCCACCGTCAACGTCTACTCCGACGACGCCTCCCCCGGCCAGACCCCCTCCCGCGGGGCGCTGCGCCCGGCCCAGCACGCCGACGTCGACCCCACCACCGACCCCGACGCCTACGGCGCCATGAAGGTGGCCTGCGAGGAGATCGTGCTCGCCGGCGCCGCGCGCAGCCTCGTGCTGCGACCCGGGCTGCTGATCGGGCCTGGCGACCCCTCGGGCCGCTTCACCTACTGGCCGGCGCGGCTCGCGGAGGCCGGCGACGGCGAGCCCGTGCTGGCCGGCGGCTCGCCCCGCGACGTCGTGCAGGTGCTCGACGCCCGCGACCTCGCCACGTGGGTCGTCACCGCGGCCGAGCGCCGCCTCACCGGCGCCTACGACGCGGTCGGCCCCACCACCACCGCCGGCGAGCTGCTGGCCGAGGTGGCCGCCGGCGTCGGCGTCACCCCGCGGCTGCGGTGGGTCGCCTCCGACCGGCTCGAGGCGGCCGGCGTGCAGGCGTGGTCGGGCCCCGACTCGCTGCCGCTGTGGCTGCCGCGCCCGGCGTACGACGGGATGCTGGCCCACGACGCCACCCCCAGCCTGGCCGCGGGGCTCGTCGTGCGGCCGGTGGCCGACTCGGCGCGCGACACGCTGGCCTGGCTGCGCGCGACCCCCGGCGCCCCCACCACCGGCCTGACGCGCGAGGCCGAGGCCGTGGTGCTCGCCGCGGGGTGAGGCTCCGCCCGCGGATCGGCCGCGGGGCGCAGGGTGGACGTCATACGAGGCGTGGATGCGCCTCCACCCCACGCATGACGTCCCACCCAGGAGCGGGCGACCTCAGAACAGCAGCGCCGAGGCGGGGTCCTCGAGGATCGAGGCGACGTCGGCGAGGAACTGCGAGCCGGCCTGGCCGTCGACGTGGCGGTGGTCGAAGGACAGCGCCAGCGTCGTCACCTGACGCACGACGATCTCGTCGACCCCGTCGCGGGTGACCACCCACGGCTTCTTGGTGACCGCACCGAAGCAGAGGATGGCCGACTCGCCGGGGTTGATGATCGGGGTGCCGGCGTCGACGCCGAAGACGCCGACGTTGGTGATGGTGAACGTGCCGCCCGCCATCTCCGCCGGCTGGGTGCGGCCCTCGCGCGCGGTGGCGGTGAGCTCGCCCAGCGCCGCGGCGAGCTCGGGCAGCGCCAGGTCGTGGGCGTCCTTCACGTTGGGCACCACCAGGCCGCGGGGGGTGGCGGCGGCGATGCCGAGGTTGACGTAGTGCTTGAGCACGACCTCCTGGGCGGCCTCGTCCCACGTGGAGTTGATGACCGGGGTGCGACGCATCGCGAGCACGCAGGCGCGCGCGAGCACCAGCAGCGGCGAGACCTTGAGCCCGCGCAGGTCGCGGTGGTCCTTGAGCCGCTCGACCAGCTCCATGGTGCGGGTGACGTCGACGGTGACCCACTCGGTGACGTGGGGCGCGGAGAACGCCGAGCCGACCATCGCTCCGGCCATCATCTTGCGCACGCCCTTGACCGGCTCGCGGGTCTCGCGGGCGCCACCGGCCGCGACCGGCCGGGGCGTCGAGGCGGGCGTCGAGGCAGGCGTCGAGGCGGGCGTCGAGGCGGGCATCGTGGCCGGCGTCGGCTCGGGAGCGGCCCCCCGGCCGGCGGCGGCGTGGACGTCGTCGCGAGTGACGGTGCCGCCGGGCCCGGAGGCACGGCAGGCGGCGAGGTCGACCCCGAGGTCCTTGGCCAGCTTGCGCACCGGCGGCTTGGCCAGGGCGCGTACGGCGGCGGGGTCGGTGGCCCGGGTCGGCACGAGCGCGTCGACCGGCTCGGGCGCCGGCGGGGCCGGGGTGGCGGGCACGGCCGGCTCGTCGGAGGCCACGACCTCGTCGGACTCCGCACCGCCCGGCGCGAAGGCGCCCTGGAGCTGCATCTGGGTGTTGGCGCCGGCCTCGGTCGAGGGCGAGGCCGACCCCTTGCGGGCGCGGCGCACGGGGCCGCGCTCGGCCTTGTTGCGCCCGACGAGGCTCTCTCCCTCCCCGCCCCCGGAGGCGGCGGGGTTGGACAGGTCGATGGCCATCTCGGGCTGGGGCGCGGCGGCGGCCGGCCCCGGCGCGGGCTCGCCGGTCGACGCGGGGTCGCCCACGCGGATGATCGGGGTGCCGACGTCGACGGTGACGCCCGCGTCGACCATCAGCGCGAGCACGGTGCCGGCGTAGGGCGAGGGCAGCTCGACGAGCGACTTGGCCGTCTCGATCTCCACGATGATGTCGTTGATCGCGATGACGTCGCCGACCGCGACCTTCCACTCGACGATCTCGGCCTCGGTGAGACCCTCGCCGACGTCGGGGAGGAGGAACTCCTGGGTGGGGGCCTGGGTGGTGGTCATCAGAACTCCATGCTGCGGTCGACGGCGTCGAGGACCCGGTCGAGGTCGGGGAGGAAGTCCTCCTCGATCCGCGAGGCGGGGTAGGGGGTGTCGAAGCCGCCCACCCGCAGCACCGGGGCCTCCAGGGAGTAGAAGCACTGCTCGGTGATGCGGGCCGACAGCTCCGCGCCCAAGCCGAGGTTGACGTGGGCCTCGTGGGCCACGACGGCCCGGCCCGTACGCCGCACCGACTCCAGCACCGGGGCCATGTCGAGGGGCGAGAGCGTGCGCAGGTCGATGACCTCGAGCGAGCGGCCCTCGGTGGCGGCGGCCTCGGCGGCCTTCATCGCCGTCTTGACCATCGGCCCGTAGGCCAGCAGCGTCACGTCGGTGCCGCGCCGCACCACCCGCGAGGTGAACAGCGGCGCGGGGGTGGCGGTGGTGTCGAGGTCGGCCTTGTCGGCGTGGTACTGCCGCTTGGGCTCCAGGAAGATCACCGGGTCGTCGCAGGCGATGGCCTGCTGGATCATCCAGTAGCCGTCGACGGGGTTGGAGCAGGTGACGACCTTGAGCCCGGGGGTGTGGGCGAACTGCGCCTCGGGCGACTCGCTGTGGTGCTCCACGGCGCCGATGCCGCCGCCGTAGGGGATCCGGATGACCATCGGCATCCTGGAGCGGCCCTTGGAGCGGTAGCTCATCTTGGCCACCTGGCACACGATCTGGTCGTAGGCGGGGTAGACGAACCCGTCGAACTGGATCTCCACCACCGGGCGGTAGCCTCGCAGCGCCATGCCGACCGCGGTGCCGACGATGCCCGACTCCGCGAGCGGGGAGTCGATGACGCGGTCCTCGCCGAAGTCCTTCTGCAGGCCGTCGGTGATGCGGAAGACGCCGCCGAGCTTGCCGACGTCCTCGCCCATGAGCAGGACCTTGGGGTCGTCCTCCATCGCGCGACGCAGCCCCATGTTGAGCGACTTGGCCAGCGTGACCTTCTGGGTGCTCATCGGTCGGCTCCTTCGAAGGACTCGAGGTAGGCCGCGAAGCCGTCGCGCTGGGCGGCGAGCTCGTCGGTCATCTCGGCGTAGACGTGGTCGAACATGTCGAGCGGCTGCGGGTCGGGCATCGCCTTGCAGCCCTCGCGCAGGCGCGCGCCCAGGTCGTCGGCCTCGTCCTTGACCCCGGCGATGAAGGCGTCGTCGACCAGGCCGTTGCGGCGCAGGTAGACCTCGACGCGGGCGATCGGGTCCTTGAGCTTCCAGCTCTCCACGTCGTCGGAGAGGCGGTAGCGGGTCGGGTCGTCGGTGGTGGTGTGGGCGCCCATCCGGTAGGTGTAGGCCTCCACGAAGGTCGGGCCCTGCCCGTCGCGGGCGCGCTGGAGGGCGGCCTGGGTGACGGCGTAGGTGGCCAGCACGTCGTTGCCGTCGACGCGCACGCCGGGGAAGCCGAAGCCCAGGGCGCGCTGGTAGAGCGGGATGCGGGTCTGGCGCTCGATCGGCTCCGAGATGGCCCACTGGTTGTTCTGGCAGAAGAACACCACGGGGGCGTTGTAGGAGGCGGCGAAGATGAAGGCCTCGTTGACGTCGCCCTGCGAGGAGGCGCCGTCGCCGAAGTGGGCGATCACCGCGGCGTCGCGCTCGGGGTCGCCGGTGCCGACGACGCCGTCGCGCTGCATGCCCATGGCGTAGCCGGTGGCGTGGAGGGTCTGCGCGCCGATGACGATGGTGTAGAGCCCGAAGTGGTTCTCCTCGGGGTCCCACGCGCCGTGGTCGACGCCGCGGAAGAGCCCGAGCAGCTTGAGGGGGTCCACGCCCTTGCACCACGCGACGCCGTGCTCGCGGTAGGTCGGGAAGACGTGGTCCTGGGTGCGCAGCGCGCGGCCGGCGCCGATCTGCGCGGCCTCCTGGCCCAGCAGCTGGGCCCAGATGCCGAGCTCGCCGTGGCGCTGCAGCGCCGTGGCCTCGGTGTCGATGCGCCGGGTGAGCACCATGTCGCGGTAGAACCCGCGCAGCTGCTCGGCGCTGAAGTCCATGTCGAACTCCGGGTGGTGGACGCGCTCGCCCTCCGGGGTCAGCAGCTGGACCAGCTCGGGGCCGCCGTCGCTCTGGGAGGGTCCGAAGACCTCCACCAGGTCGGGGCCGAACGTCGAGTCAGGGGACACGTGCGCACTCCTTCGCTCTCACCGGCCCGACGGGGTCTCCGAGGCCGTACGGCGTGTCCGAGCGGGCCGCCAGGGGCGGGGTGGTGCCCCTGTGACCCCGGACACATCGTGGTCGGGGACAACGTACCTGCGAGGGTGAGATGGCCGCCAATCACCCGCCGTAGCCTCGGCGCATGGCCTCCTCCGCACGCCCCGTCGTGACCGCCTCGGCCGTCGTCGACGCCCCGCCCGCCGTCGTCTTCGACATCCTGGCCGACCCCCGGCAGCACCCGCTCATCGACGGCTCCGGCACCGTGAGGGGCTCGACCAGCGGGCCCCCGCGGCTGGAGCTGGGCTCGACCTTCGGCATGGACATGCGCATCGGCGCGCCGTACAAGATCCGCAACAAGGTCGTCGAGCTCGAGCCCGACCGGCTGATCGCGTGGCGCCACGTCGGGCTGCACCGGTGGCGCTACGAGCTGGAGGAGCTCCCCGCCGACGCCACCGGCGGCACCGCCCGCACCCGGGTCACCGAGACGTGGGACATCAGCCGCTACCCCGGCCTGGTGCAGGCCGCCTACCACCGCGCCGGCGTGGCCGCGAAGATCCAGCGCGGCATCGAGAAGACCCTGGTCAAGCTGAGCGCGGCCGCCGAGCAGGCGGCCCGGAAGGAGACGACATGAGCATCCGCAAGGGCACCGAGGTCAGCTGGTCGTGGGGCAACGGCACCGCGAGCGGCACCGTCACCGAGGTCCACCACGACACCGTCGAGCGCACCACCGAGGGCTCGACGATCACCCGCCACGGCAGCGACGACGACCCGGCCTACGTCATCGAGCAGGACGACGGCACCGTCGTGCTGAAGCTGCGCTCCGAGGTCGACCGGGCCTGAGGCGCGGCGCCACGCGGGCCCGGTCGTCCCGGGACGGGACGCGGCGGCGCGGTCGCCGAGCCGCGGGCGGGCGCCTCGGTGGCGACGTCGGTGGAGGCGTCAGTGGAGGCGTCAGTGGAGCTCGCCGAGGTCCTCGTGGGCGCCGTGGGAGACCGGCTCGACCTGGAAGGTCGCGTGGCGCACGTCGAAGTGCTCCGCGACGCAGTGGCACAGGTCGTCGAGCACGGCCCCGACGCCGCGCTCGGCCAGTGCCGCGTCGGTGACCGTCACGTGGGCCGAGAGGCTCGGCAGGCCGCTGGTGATGGTCCAGGCGTGGAGGTCGTGCACGTCGACGACGCCGGGCACGTCCTCGATGTGGCGGCTGACCTCGCCCAGGTCGAGGCCGGCCGGGGCCACCTCCAGCAGCACCGCGACGGCGTCGCGGGCCAGCACGAGGGCGCGCGGCAGGATCATCACGGCGATCAGCAGCGAGGCCAGCGGGTCGGCCTGCAGCCAGCCCGTGGTGAGCACGACGACGCCGGCGGCGATGGCCAGCACCGAGCCGAGCAGGTCGGCGAAGACCTCGTTGGCGGCGCCGCGCAGGTTGAGCGAGCCCGACTCCGAGCGGCTGAGCACCAGCATCGACACGGCGTTGGCGAGCAGGCCGACCGCGGCGAAGGCGATCATCGGTCCCGCCTCGACCTCCTGGGGGTCGGCGAGCCGGCTCAGGCCGGCCCAGGCGAGGTAGCCGCAGACCACCAGCAGCACCAGCGCGTTCAGCAGCGCGGCGAGGATCTCCGCGCGGTGCAGGCCGAAGGTGGAGCGGGGGCCCGGGCGGAGCCCGGCGACGTACGACGCCCCGAGCGCGAGCACCACGGCGCCGGCGTCGGTGGCCATGTGGCCGGCGTCGGCGAGCAGCGCCAGCGAGCCGGTGACCACGGCGCCCACGACCTCGAGCACCATGACGCTCGCGGTGACCGCCAGCACCACCCGCAGCCGCCGCCGGTCGGCGGCGCGACCCGCGGCGTGACCGCCCGGGTGCCCGCCCGTCCGCCGGCCCGCGTGCCCGTGCCCGTGCCCGTGCCCGTGCCCGTGTCCGACTCCCACGCGCGCCAGCCTAGGCGGGCCGGGCAGGCATGACCCGACGGCGCCCGGGGTAGGGGCGGCCATGTCCTCCCCCGCCGACCCTCCTCCCCGCACCCCCTCGCCCGAGCCCGACGGTCCTGCCGGTCCTGCCGACCCCGCCGAGCTGGCGCGGCTGGTCGAGACCGCCCGCTTCACCCCCGTGCGGCTGCGCAGCGGCTACGACATGGGCCAGGTCGACGACTTCCTCGCCGACCTGGTGCAGACCCTGCGCTCGGGCGGCGACCCGGTCGCCCCGGCCACCGCCGCCCGCTTCGCCACGGTCAGGCTGCGCGAGGGCTACGAGACCGCGGACGTCGACGCGCTCCTCGACGAGGTCGTGGTGCGCAGCGGCGGCACCCCGCGCGTGCGCCGGGACGCCGACGACCCCCGCCCCGCGGGCAGCCCGGGCCACGGCGCACCGGCCGGCACCGGCTCGGTCGTGCAGGAGCAGCGGGGCCTGCTGGCCCGGCTGTTCCACCGGTAGGCCCCGCCGCGAGCCCACCGCGGGACCCACCGCGAGGGCGGGGCCCCGCTCAGCCCAGGGACTCGCGCCCGTGGGGGGTGTGCCAGACGGCCGGGTCGGGGCCGGCGGGCACGATCCCGGAGGGGTTGATGTCGGTGTGCACGACGTAGTAGTGCGCCTTGATCTGGTCGAAGTCGATGGTCTCGCCGAAGCCCGGGGTCTGGAAGAGGTCGCGGGCGTAGCCCCACAGCGCCGGCATCTCGGTGAGCTTGTTGCGGTTGCACTTGAAGTGGCCGTGGTAGACCGCGTCGAAGCGGGCCAGGGTGGTGAAGAGCCGCACGTCGGCCTCGGTGATGGCCGACCCCATGAGGTAGCGGCGGTCGGTGAGCCGCTCCTCGAGCCAGTCCAGGGCGGTCCACAGCCGCTGGTAGGCCTCGTCGTAGGCCTCCTGGGAGCCGGCGAAGCCGCAGCGGTAGACGCCGTTGTTGACCTCGGTGAAGACGCGCTGCATGACCTCCTCCATCTCCTCGCGGACCTCGGCGGGCCACAGGTCGGGGGCGTCGGCGCGGTGGAAGTCGCGCCACTCGTGGAAGAGGTCGTGGGTGATCCACGGGAAGTCGTTGGTGACCAGCTCACCGCTGGACTCCTCCACCATCGCGGGCACGGTGATGCCGCGCTCGTAGTCGGGGAAGCGCGCGAGGTAGGCCTCCTGGAGCCGCTCGATGCCCAGCACGGGGTCCTTGCCGCCGGGGTCGAGGTCGAAGGTCCAGCTGCGGGCGTCGTGGGTGGGGCCGGGCAGACCGAGGGAGACGACGTCCTCGAGGCCCAGCAGGCCCCGCACGATGATGGCGCGGTTGGCCCACGGGCAGGCCTTGGCGGCGACCAGGCGGTAGCGGCCGGCCTCCACCGGCCACATCCGCCCGCCGTTGGGGCCGTGCTCGGGGGTGCGGGCCTCGCGGGTGATCCGGTCGGACACGTAGGTCGTGTCGCGCCGGAACTCCTTGCCCTTCTCGACGTACGTCGGGGTCTGGTCGTCGCTCATGCCCGCGACGCTAGGCGCCCGTCACCCGCCCCGGCTCACCCACCCGCACACATCACCGCCCCGGTCGCCCTCCGCCCGGCGGGCCTCCCGCTGGTCGAGACCAGTAGCCGTGACGGCGGCGGAGGTGTTGAGTGTCCCCCTGCGCTGTCGATCGGGGGGATCATGGCGACTCAGCCCGCGGAGGGCCCGTCGTGCGTCCCCGCGCGCACCCACCACCCGGACCTGGACGACTGGTCCGACGCGTCCTCGCGCGCGGCGCTGCAGCTGCTGGTGGAGTCGGTGGCGCTGATGGTCGGCTTCGACGTGGCGACCCTCTCGGTGGTCGTCGACGACGACCTGGTCACTGTGGCCTACGCCGGGCCCGAGCAGCACCGCGAGGCCGTGCTGGCCACCGACTCCGTGGCGATCCTCGAGCCCGTCGTCGCCGCGGCCGAGTCCTGGGGCCGCTTCCGCTTCCTGCGCGCCGAGCACCACGACGGGCACCTCGACGGCACCTGGGTGCGCATCGAGACCCCCGTGGCGGGCGACGACACCGATCCGCAGGAGAGGTGGGACCCGTGGGACGTGCTCCTCGCGCTGCTCACCGACGCCGCGGGCCAGGTCGTCGGCGTGCTCTCCCTCGACGGTCCCCTCGACGGCCGCCGCCCCGACGGGGTGCGCCGCGACCTGCTGGAGCGCTACGCCGCCCACGTCGAGCAGGCGCTGCTCAGCGCCCGCGACCGCGAGGAGGTCGGCCAGCGCGCCGCACGCGCCCAGGCCACCCACCACCTGGTGCGCTCCACGCTCGCCCCCGAGCACCAGACCCCTGAGGAGCTGCTCGAGGCCGCCCTTCCGCTGCTCGTGGAGGGCTTCGCCGCCGACGCGGCCTGCGTGCAGCTGCTCGACCCGGCCGTGGCCGTGCCGATCCACTCCCGCGACGGGGAGCCGCTGCGCGCCCCCCGCTCGCTGCGGGTGATCGCGCGAGCACTGGGCCCCGAGCTCGTCGGCCCCCCGCGCGCCCTGGTGCTGCGCGCGGGCGAGCCCACCCGCGCCCTCGCCGCGCACCCCGGCCTCGACGCGCACGGCCAGCGACTGCTGCAGGCCACCTCGATGGGCAGCGCCCTCGCCGTGCCCGTGCTGCGCGGCACGACGTACGCCGGGATCTGCGTGCTCTCCCGCGCGCCGGGCGCGGGGTCGTGGTCACCGGTGGACCAGCAGGCCGCCCTCGTGGTCGGCGGCGACCTCGGCACGGCCCTCGCGGTCGCCCAGGTGCGCCAGCGCGAGCGGGCGCTGCTGCGCGAGCTGCAGGAGGTCGACGAGCGGCGCGCGCAGCTCATCGCCACCCTCACCCACGAGCTGCGCGGGCCCCTCACCGTGGTCTCGGGCAACCTCGAGCTGCTCGGCATGCTCGGCCATCCCGAGCCGGCAGCGACCTTCGAGGCCTCGATCGGGCGCGGCGTTGCCAAGATGCGCGGCGTCGTCGACGACCTGCTCCGGCTGGCCCAGGCCGACGACCGTCAGCGCGCGAGCCTGCGCACCCGGGTCGACCTGGGGGCGCTCGTGCGCGACGTGGTCGGGCTCTACCAGGCCACCGCCGGCGTCGCCGGGGTCGCCCTCGAGGTCGGCCCCGGCGACCCGCAGGCCGCGACGACCGGCGACCCCGTGGAGGTGGAGCGGCTGCTCGACAACGTGCTGACCAACGCGCTGAAGTACACCGACGCCGGCGGGCGCGTGGTCGTCTCCGCCGAGCGCCGCGGCGGCGAGGTCGCGCTCGTCGTGGCCGACGACGGCATCGGCATCTCCCCCGAGGACCAGGCCGGCCTCTTCGAGCCCTTCGTGCGCTCCTCCGACCCCGCCGCCCTGCGCCGCCCGGGCACCGGCCTCGGGCTGAGCATCGTCGCCGGCATCGCCCAGCGCCACGGCGGGCGCGTCGAGGTCGACTCCGCCCTCGGCCGCGGCACCACCGTCACCGTCGTCCTCCCGGGCTGCGACTGAGCGGCCGCGGGGCCGCCCTGCCCGTTGCCGGCGCTCGCCGCCCGCCGCCGCCCCCGCCGCCCCCGCCGCCTGCGTCTTACTGACCATTGAGACCTCTACCTGACCGTCACGACTGTCAGGTAGAGGTCTCAACGGTCGGTAGGACGCGCAGCCGGCCGCCGCCGGCCCGGGGCGGGCGCCGTGGTCGGTCAGGGGCCGGGGCGCTCGCGCAGGGCGACCCGGTCGCCGAGGAAGCGGTCGAGGTCGGCGCGCACCTCGGGCGAGATCGGCCACGAGGCCTGGGCGGCGTGGTCCCAGAAGACCAGCGAGCTCTCGGCGACCACGGCCGGCGGGTGGTCGCGCTCGACCCGCACCTCGGAGGAGATCGTGAACGACGAGCGGCCCACGTGGGCCAGCCAGATGCGCACCAGGAACGGCTGGTACGGCGCGAAGCGCATCTCCGCGTGGTAGTCGACGCGCTGGGAGCCCATCAGCTCCGAGACCCCGCCCGGCACCCGGGCCAGCAGACCGACGCCCGCGGGCAGGCCCAGCGGGGCGAAGCGGAAGAACTGCGTGCGCGCCTCGTCGAGCACCCGGATCGCCTCGACGTTGTCGACGTGCCCGCCCGTGTTGACGTCGCGGTAGCGCGCCTGGATCTCGCCGTCGAACACCTCGCCCATGCCGCGATCCTCCCATCCGCGCGCCGGGCCCTCGGGGCTCACCCGCGCCGGAAGGCCGCGGCCACCTCCAGCAGCCGGTCGTTGCCCTCGACCTCGCCGATCGAGACCCGGGCGCCCGCGCCGGCGAAGGGGCGCACGACGATGCCGGCGGCGTCGCAGGCGGCCGCGAAGTCGGCGGTGCGCTCGCCGAGGGGGAACCACACGAAGTTGCCCTGGGAGTCGGGGATCGACCAGCCCGCCTCCCGCAGCGCGGCGCCCACGCGGTCACGCTCGGCTACGAGGTCGGCGACCCGCTCGAGCAGCGCCTCCTCGGCGTCGAGGGAGGCCAGGGCGGCGGCCTGGGCGACCGAGGAGACGCCGAAGGGCAGGGAGACCGCCCGCAGCGCCGCGGCCACCTCGGCCTGCGCCACGGCGTAGCCGACCCGGAAGCCGGCGAGGCCGTAGGCCTTGGAGAAGGTGCGGAAGAGCACGACGTTGGGGTGGGCGCGGTAGGTCGCGAGACCGTCGACGGCGTCGGGCATCCGCACGAACTCCAGGTAGGCCTCGTCGACGACGACCACGACGTGCGGCGGCACCTGGGCGAGGAAGGCGTCGAGCGCGGTCTGGGTCACCGAGGGGCCGGTGGGGTTGTTGGGCGTGCAGACGATGACGACCTTGGTGCGGTCGGTGACGGCGGCGGCCATCGCGTCGAGGTCGTGCTCGGCGTCGGCGGTCAGCGGCACGGGCACCGAGGTCGCGGCGGCGGAGGTGATCGCGATCGGGTAGGCCTCGAAGGAGCGCCAGGCGTGCACCACGTCGTCGCCGGGGTCGCAGAAGGCCTGGAGGAGCTGGTAGATCAGCGCCACCGAGCCGGTGCCGGCGGCCAGGTCGCCGACCGGCACGCCGAGCTTCTCCGACAGCCCGGCGTAGAGGGCGCTGTTGCCCATGTCGGGGTAGCGGTTGGCCAGGTCGACCGCGGCGTGGGCCGCCTCGATCACCCCGGGCAGCGGCGGGAAGGGGTTCTCGTTGGAGGAGAGCTTGTAGGTCACCAGGTCGTCACGGGGCACCGGCGGCTTGCCGGGCACGTACGCCGGGATCTGGGTGACGGTGGCCCGTGGCCGGGGGGTGCTCATGGGTGCAGGCTAGTGAGGCACGGGCCCGCGCTGCGACCCGCGGGCGCGCCAGGGCCGCAGCACGACGGCGAGCAGCAGCCCGGCCCCGACACCGAGCGCCGCGCCGGTGACGTTGTCGAGGATGTCGGTGACGTCGCAGGCCCGGTCGAGGCGCGCCAGCTCGAGCTGGACCTTCTCGATGGCCGCGCTGTAGCCGGCCAGGAGCGCCAGCCCCAGCGGCACCAGCAGCCAGCCCGCGCGCCAGCGCGCCGCCACCAGGACCAGCAGGGCGCCCGAGGGCACGAAGAGCACCGTGTTGAGCAGGCGCTGGCCGCTCTCGAAGATCCAGAAGCCGTCGGGGGCCGGGCCGCCGATGTCGAAGGAGCAGGTGGCCAGCCGGCTCTCCACCGGCACCACCCCGGGCGCGCCGTTGGCGGGGATGAGGGTGACGCAGGCGATGACCGCCAGCGACCAGACCAGCCCGGCGACCGACCAGGCGTGCAGCGCGCCGCGGCGGCGCAGGGCGAGCGCCAGCAGCACGCAGAGCACGCCGGTGACGGCCGCGCCCGCGAGCATGACGTCGACTCCTCCGACCGGGAACACCCGCCCGAGGCTACCGACGCGGGCCGGGTCACACCGGTGCGCACCCCGGCGCTCCCCCGGCGCTCCCCCGGGGCCGCTCCGCGGTGCGCCCCGGGAGCGCTCAGCGCTGCTCGGCGCCCGCGGCCGGCGCCGGCGCGAGGTCGCGCCCCAGCCGCACGTCGACGGGGTTGGTGAGGCAGCGCACCGAGCCGCCGGCCTTGTGGAACTGCGAGACGTCGACCACGACCACCTCGAAGCCCCACGCCTCCAGCCGTGCCCGCACCCGCTCGGGGCAGGCCGGCATCACCACGGTGCGACCCACGACCACGGAGTTGGCGCAGAAGGTCGTCAGCGCCTCCTCCTCGCTCACCACCAGCGGCTCGGGCACCAGGTCGAGCAGGAGCGCGGCCGACTCGGCGTCGAGGGCGGCCGGGCAGACGATCGCGCGGCGGGCGTCGAGGGGGCAGAAGGCCAGGTCGAGGTGGTACATCCCCGGGTGGGTCGTGCGCAGCCCCCGCACCGTCACGCCGAGGTCGGTGGCCAGGTGCTTGAGGGCCAGCTCGTCGGTGCGGGGGCCGTGGCCCACGACCAGCTCGCCACCGAAGGCGAAGGCGTCGCCGGCTTCGAGGTGGGCGCCCACGCCGTCGCGCCCGACGGAGGAGGTCGTGGCGCCCCGGTCCTCGAACCACCGCTGCGCGGACGCGGTCTCCATGCGGCGCTCGGGGTGGCGCATGTGGGAGAGCACGACGTGGCGCCGCCCGTCGGGGCGTTCGACGGCGAGGCCCAGGTTCATCGCGAAGACCATGTCGGGGGCGTCGGCGCGCTGCGGCACCACGTCGACCCGGGCGCCGAGGCGCTCCAGGGTGCGCACGAGCGCGTGCCACTGCCGCAGGGCGAGCTGCGGGTCGGGCTGGTCGGCGGGGTCCATGAAGGGGTTCATGGCGTAGTCGACGCGGAAGTGGGTCGGCTCGACGGCGACGTAGTGGCGACCCCAGGCGAGCGGGCGGGGACCGGGCGGGGTGGTGTCCATGCGACCTCCGTCACTGAGATTGTCAGACAATCTGACAGGATGAGTGTGCGGCACGCCGGACCGGAGGCGCCACCGACACGCCACCTGCGGCACGATGGGGCCCATGTCCGAGGGCCCCCGACCGCTGCGCGCCGCCGACGGTGCGCCCGGCGGACCGTCGACCCCCCACCCGGACCAGCCGGCCGACCACCCCGCGGACCACGGGGCCGAGCGAGGGGCCGACCTGCCACCGGCCCCGGCTCCCGCCCAGCGCTTCGCGACGCTGCGCCTGGAGCACTCCTCCACCGTCGACCGGGTCGCCGAGGAGCTGCGCCGCGCGGTCTTCGACGGCGAGCTGGAGTCGGGCACGGCGCTGCGCGAGGTCGCGCTCGCCGAGTCGCTCGGGGTGTCGCGCCCCACGGTCCGCGAGGCGCTGACCGTGCTCGTGGCCGAGGGGCTGGCCACCCGCGAGCCCCACCGCGGCGTCAGCGTCGCGCGGCCCGACGTCACCTCCGTGCGCGACGTGTGCCGGGCCCGGCTGGTGCTGGAGGGCGCCGGCGTACGCCGGTGGGGCGAGGCCGGTGACGCCCTGCGCGACGCGGTGCGCACCACCCTGGTCCGCTACACCACCGCGGTGCGCGAGGGCGGGTCCTACCAGGAGCTCAACGAGCGCCACCTGGCCTTCCACGTCGCTCTCGTGGGGCTCACCGGGTCGCCGCGCCTGGTGGCGATGGCCGAGAACCTCGTCATCGAGCTCAAGCTGGCCTTGGCCCAGGTCGACCGCATCAAGCGCAACGCCCACGACCAGGCCGACTCCCACGCCGCCCTGCTCATGCTGCTGGAGCGCGACCGCGTCGAGGAGGCCCACGCCTTCCTGGTGCGCCACCTGGCCGACGCCGAGGTCGCCATCGTCGAGGCCCTCGACCTCTAGCCGGGCACCGGCCACGGCGGGCGACCCCGCAGGCGAGCCCTCGAGCGACCCCGGCCACGGCCGCGCCCCAGGGCCCGGCGGCCTGTCAGACTGGCCGGCGTGCGCTTCCTCCTCTGGCTGGTCACCCACGCCGTCTCGCTCGCCGCCGCCGCGTGGCTCGTCGACGGCATCCGCTTCACCGGGCCGCGCTCGGGGATGGCCGAGGTGGAGGAGAAGATCCTCCCGCTGCTGCTGGTGGCGCTGATCCTGGGCGTGGTGTCGTCGTTCGTGAAGCCGGTGCTGCAGGTGCTCTCGATCCCCTTCATCATCGTCACGCTCGGGCTCTTCCTGCTGGTCATCAACGCCGCGATGCTCCTGCTCACCGGCTGGGTGGCCGAGCAGCTCGACATCGGCTTCCGGGTCACCGGCTTCTGGCCCGCCGTGCTCGGCGCCATCGTCATCACGGTCACCACCTGGATCGTCGACGGCGTCCTGGGCGCGGAGGAGCGCCGGTGAGCCCCGCCCTGCCCCCGGCCCTGCCGCCCGCCCGCACCCCGGGCGCGTACTCCGTCGCCCTGGTCTGCCTGGGCAACATCTGCCGCTCGCCCATGGCCGACGTCGTGCTCGCCCAGCGCGTCGACGACGCCGGGCTCGCCGCCCGCGTCACCGTGGCCAGCAGCGGCACCGGGGGCTGGCACGTCGGCCAGCCCATGGACCTGCGCGCCGCCTCGAGCCTGCTCGCCGAGGGCTACGACCCCAGCCCGCACCGCGCCCGGCAGTTCGACGCCGGCTGGCTGGAGCGCCACGACCTCGTCCTGGCCATGGACTCCCAGAACCTCGCCGACATCGGCGGCCGCTCCGAGCGGGTCCGGCTCTACCGCGACTTCGACCCCGTGCCGGTCGGCGACGACGGCCCCGACCGGGAGGTGCCCGACCCGTACTACGGTGGGGACGCCGGCTTCGAGGAGGTGCTCGCCATGGTGGAGCGCACGTCGGTCGCCCTGGTGGCGGCCCTGCAGCGCGACCCCGCGCTCGCCCCGGGGCCGCGATGACCCGCCAGCCCCTGCTGGCCCGACGTGCCGAGGAGCTCCTCGGCGCGGCCGTCGCCGCGACCTCCCCGGTCGCCGGCGGCGACATCTCCACCGCGACCCGGCTGCGGCTCTCCGACGGCTCGGTCGCACTGATGAAGACCCTCCCCCACGCCCCCGAGGGCTTCTTCGAGGCCGAGGCCGCCGGACTGCGCTGGCTGGCCGAGGCCGCCGGCACCCAGGGCACCCAGGGCGGCATCGCCGTGCCCGATCTGCTGGCCGCCGACCACGACTGCGTCATCCTGCGCTGGGTCGAGCCCGGCAAGGCCACCGCCGACGGCGCCGCCGACTTCGGCCGCGCGCTCGCCCGCACCCACGCGGCCGGAGCACCCACCCACGGCGGCGAGCGCGACGGCTTCATCGGCCGGCTGCCGCTGCCCAACCGGCCGGCGCCGTCGTGGGCGGAGTTCTACGCCGTGCGCCGGGTGCTGCCCTACCTCAAGCTCGCCCGCGACCGCGGCGCCGTCACCGCCGCGCAGGCCGCCCGCGTGGAGGCCGTCGTGCCCCGCCTGACCGGCCTGGTGCCCGAGGAGCCGCCCGCGCGGCTGCACGGCGACCTGTGGAACGGCAACGTGCTGTGGGGCGCCGACGGCCGCTCCTACCTCGTCGACCCCGCCGCCCACGGCGGCCACCGCGAGGTCGACCTGGCCATGCTGGCGCTCTTCGGGCTGCCCCACCTGCCGCGCGCGCTCGACGCCTACGACGAGGTCGCCCCGCTGGCCGACGGCTGGCAGGACCGGGTGGGCCTGCACCAGCTCTTCCCCCTGCTCGTGCACGCCTGCCTCTTCGGCGGGGGCTACGGCGCCCGCGCGGCCGACGTGGCCGCCCGCTACGCCTGAGGGGTCCTCGCCGCCGTCGGGCCGCCGTCAGGCCACCGGCGTGCTGCCATCGGGCCGCCGTCGGGCCGTGGTCAGCCGCGGGCGCGGCGGTAGAGCGCGCGCAGCGTCGGCGTACGGTCGCCGCGGTCGGGCACGACGAGGGCGTGCACCCGCGCGGAGCCGTCGGACCAGCGCCGGAAGACCCAGCGCCGTGCGTCGACGCGCTGCACCCGCGGCGCGGCGAGCGTGACCGTGGAGCCGGTGATGAAGGTGCGGACCTGCCCGGCGCGGACGCGCTCGCCCGCGACCGACAGCGAGGCGCCGCGCGCGTTGGAGCCGAAGCGGACCCGCTGCGGGTCGGGCTCCAGCGTGAGCTCCCGGGTGGTGGCGAGGCCGCGGGAGTCGGTGGCGGCGACGGTGATCGCCAGCGAGGAGGGGTACTCGTGGTCGGGGGCGGTGAAGGTCGTGGTCGAGGTGTAGCTGACGACCTCCACGGGGTGGGTGTGGCAGATCGAGGGACAGTGCTTGATGCTCAGCCCGATCTGCCAGGCTCCGGGGTCGACCTCGCCGTCCTCGGCGTCGGTGGCGCTCGCCGAGACCGTGATCTGCTGGCCCACCGACCAGCGCAGGTCGGCGGTCGGCTCCGCGAGCGTCACCTCGGGCGGGGTGTCGCCGGGGAAGAGGGTGAGGGCCGCGCGGTCCGCGGCACCGGCGTCGGCGACCCGCACCGCGACGGGGGCGTTGCGGGCCTCGCTCCACGTCTGCTCGACCCGCGGCCCGGTGGCGTCGTCGTAGTCGCCGTCGGCGTCGAGGTCCCACGCGTAGGTCAGGGCGTCGCCGTCGGCGTCGGTGGAGCCGCTCGCGTCGAGCACCGTGGTCAGCGGGAGCGGCCCCCAGGTGCGGTCGGCGCGCAGGTCGGCGACGGGCGGCTGGTTGCCGGGGTGGTGGCTGATGCGGTGCACCGCGCCGCCCGAGGCGGTGGGGTAGCCGAGGTCGTCGATGCCCAGGTCGAGGTAGAACAGGTCGCCCCCGGGCCCGGTCACCAGCCCGATCGGGCTGGCCGCGCCCTCCACCAGCGGCACGACCCGGTCGGGGTCGGGCAGGCCGTCCGCGCCCGCGGGCATCGCCCAAATGCAGCGGCGGGAGTAGTCGGAGAAGACCAGCGCCCCGCGCAGCCAGGCGGGGTAGTCGCTGTCCTGGGCCACGAAGTCGAGCCCCGAGACCGACGCCGAGCCCGTGGGGCAGGCCTCGCCCGCGGCGACGTGCTGCCCGCGGGTTGCGTAGCGGAAGAACGGCTCGGCCGCCGCGAGCGGGGTGCCGGCGTCGGCGTACAGGTCCTCGCACATCCGCACGTCGAGCACGTCGAAGGCGGGGTTGCGCTCAGCGCCCTCGTAGCAGGGCCAGCCGAAGTTGCGCACGCCCGCGGTCGGGTCGGCGATCCGGTTGATCTCCTCGAAGCGCGAGCCGCCCACGTCGCCGACCCAGACCTCGTCGGTGCCGGGGCGGAAGGTGAAGCGGAAGGGGTTGCGCAGGCCGTGGGCGACCATGCGCGCGGCGTTGGCGTCGCCGGAGTCGACCAGGGCGTTGTCGGGGGCGCCCAGGCCGGTGGTCGGGTCGAGGCGCACCACGGTGCCGTCGAGGCCGAGGGGGTCGCCGTAGGTGCGGATGTCCTGGCTGCGCAGCGAGCCGCCCTGGGCCTCGCGGGGGTGGTCGGGGTCGAAGGGGTCGCGGCACGGGTTGCCGCCGCCCTGGCCGTAGTCGTCGAAGGTGAAGCTGGCGCCCTCGCCGATGCTGGCGTAGAGGTAGCCGTCGGGGCCGAAGGCCACCGAGCCGGTGGCGTGGCTGGGGTACTGCAGGCAGCCGTCCTCGACGAGCACCTCCTCCTCGCCGACCATCCGGTCGCCCTCGGCGGTCAGCCGCGAGACCCGGGCGCCGACGGTGCAGCCGACGCCGACGGGGTCCGCGCACTCGTCGTAGTAGGCCCCCGGCCGGCCCCACCGCGGCGCCGGCGCGGGATCGCCGGGCAGGTGGTCGTAGGCGTAGAGCACGTAGACCGAGGGGTCCTCGGGGAAGTCGGGCGCCAGCGTCATCCCGAGCAGGCCGCGGTCCCAGTAGTTCATGACGGTGGCGTTGAGGTCGGCGAAGACCTCCCCGGTGGGGTCGTCGAGGGAGTCGAAGACCTTCACCACACCGGGCTTCTCGGCCACGAAGACCCGGCCGTCGTCGGCGAAGTCGATCGCCGTCGGCTCGTCGAGCCGCGACATGACCACCGTGTCGCGGAAGCGGTCGGGCAGCTGCGGCGCCCGACGCGCCGCGGGCTGCTCCGTCGTACGCCGCTGCGCCGCGCCCGCCGCCGGCGCGAAGGGGGACCCCGCCGCGGGGGCCGGCACCGCAGCGCCCGGGGCACCCGCGGCGGGGGCGTGGACCTCGTGGGCTGCGGCGCCCGGGGAGCCGGCCGCGGCGGGCAGCACCGCGGTCGGCAGCGCCAGCAGCAGGGCCGCGGCGAGCAGGCGGGTGCGCGGGCGCGCGGTGCAGGAGCGGTGCGACATCTGGAATTCCCCCCGGAAGGCCCGGCCGATGACGCCGGGCACAGCGGCAGGGTAAAGGACCCCGGCCGTCCTGGCGACGCCCTCGCGCCGACCGCACCGTGCGGGGTGCGCGGCCGACGGGCGGCGCGCTCTCAGCGCCGGCTCAGGCGCTGCTGGCAGCATGGGGCCGTGAACGCCGCCGCCCCGTCAGCCCCCAAGCCCCGCGCCCTGGTCGTCGACGACGACCGCGCGGTGCGCGAGTCGCTGCGCCGGTCGCTGCAGTTCAACGGCTACGACGTGGCGGTGGCCACCGACGGCGCCGAGGCGCTCGCGGTCATCGGCGCGACCTCGCCCGACGTCGTGGTGATGGACGTGATGATGCCCCGCCTCGACGGCATCGAGACGACGCGGGCGCTGCGCCAGGCCGGCAACGACGTGCCGATCCTCGTGCTCACCGCCCGCGACGCCGTCGGCGACCGGGTGGAGGGCCTCGACGCGGGCGCCGACGACTACCTCACCAAGCCCTTCGCCCTCCAGGAGCTGCTGGCGCGGCTGCGGGCGCTGCTGCGCCGCGCCGTGCCGCCCGAGGGCGACGCCGACGACGAGGTGCTCTCCTTCGCCGACCTGTCGATGAACGTCGCCACCCGCGAGGTCGTGCGTGCCGGGCGCCAGATCGAGCTGACCCGCACCGAGTTCACGCTGCTGGAGATGTTCCTGCGCCGCCCGCGCCGGGTGCTGGAGCGCTCGTTCATCCTCGAGGAGGTCTGGGGCTACGACTTCCCGACCACCGCCAACTCGCTCGAGGTCTACGTCGGCTACCTGCGCCGCAAGACCGAGGCCGAGGGCGAGGCCCGCCTGCTGCACACCGTGCGCGGCGTCGGCTACGTCCTCAAGGAGTCATGACCGAGGCGCCGGCGCCCGCGCGCTGGCGCTACCGCCGCTCGCTGGCCTCCCGGGTCACCCTGCTCACCACGATGGCGGTGGGCCTGGCCGTCGCCTTCGTGGCCCTCGGCGCCTACGCCACCGCGCGCATCCAGCTCCAGGACACCCTCGACGACTCGCTGCTCTCGCGCGCCGAGGGCGCCGCCGACTCCCCGGCGCTGCAGCGGCTCACCGTGGAGGGCCGCTTCCCGGCCTGGGCGCTGGGCGCCGCCGACGTGCGCATCGCCTTCATCTCCGTCTACTCCGGCGAGGCCACCTCGGTCGACGAGGGGCCGCCCTTCAACGTGGGGGCGCCGGAGTTCGCGGTGGCCGACGGCGCGAGCGACTACGCCATCCGCACCATCACCGCCGGCGACATCCGCTACCGCGTCGTCACCGTGCCCGCCCAGACCGACGGGCAGGCGCTCGTGCTCGCGCAGTCGCTGGAGCCGCAGGAGCAGGTGCTGCGCAAGCTCGGCGTGGTCACGCTGCTCTTCGGCCTGGCCGGCGTCATCGCCGCCGCCGTCGCGGGCATGGCCGTCGCCCGCAGCGGCCTGCGCCCGGTGCGGCGCCTCACCGGCGCGGTGGAGGAGATCGCGCGCACCGAGCGGCTCGACCCGATCCGCGTCGAGGGCGACGACGAGATCGCCCGGCTGGCCACGTCGTTCAACCAGATGCTGGTCGCCCTCGAGGCCTCCCGTGACCGCCAGCGCCGCCTCGTCGCCGACGCCGGGCACGAGCTGCGCACCCCGCTGACCTCGCTGCGCACCAACATCGAGCTGCTCGGCCAGTCCGACGCCGACCCCGACGGCGGCTTCCTGCCGCCCGAGGCCCGCGCCGAGCTGCTCGACGACGTCGCCGCGCAGATCGAGGAGCTCACCACGCTCATCGGCGACCTGGTCGAGCTGGCCCGCGACGACCCGATGGCCCACGTCGTGGAGCCCGTCGAGCTCACCGAGGTCCTCGAGCAGGCCCTCGCCCGCGTGCGCCGCCGCGCGCCCGGCATCGACTTCGAGGTCGCCGCCAGCCCCTGGACCGTCGAGGGCGAGTCGGGCGCGATCGAGCGGGCGATGACCAACCTGCTCGACAACGCCGCCAAGTGGAGCCCGCCCGCGGGCACCATCCACGTCAGCCTGGCCGAGGGCGTGCTCGTCGTCGACGACGAGGGCCCCGGCATCCCCGAGGCCGACCTGGCCAAGGTCTTCGAGCGCTTCTGGCGCTCCGAGGAGTCCCGCGCCATGCCCGGCTCGGGCCTCGGGCTGTCGATCGTGCACCAGACCGCCGAGCGCCACTCCGGCTCGGTGCGCGCCGAGCGCTCGCCGTACGGCGGGGCCCGCCTCGTGCTGCAGCTGCCCGGGCGGCCCTGACCGTCGGCGCCGGGCGGCCCGCGCGACGCGCGGCGGGCCCGGCGACCCCGGGCGAGCGCGCCCGGGGCCCTAGGGGTTGGTCGTCGTCGTGGTGTGGGAGGTGTCGCGCCAGGAGCGCTCGAAGGGCAGGCGCCAGGCATGGGGCGCGATGAGCTGGTGGATGGCGTTGGGGCCCCACGAGCCCGGCTGGTAGCTGCGCACGGGCGCCGGGTGGTCGAGCAGCGGCATCGACTTGGCCCACAGCTCCTCGATGCCGGCGGCGGTGGTGAAGAGGGTGTGGTCGCCGCGCATCGCGTCGTGGATCAGCCGCTCGTAGGCCTCGAGCACCGAGCCCGCGGCGCTGGTGTCGTGGGTGGCGAACTGCATCGACATCTTGTCCAGCGTCATGCCCGGGCCAGGGCGCTTGCCGTAGAACGACAGCGACATCCGCGACTGGTCGGCCAGGTCGAAGGTGAGGTGGTCGGGGCCCTGGGTGCCGACGTTCGAGCCCTTCGGGAACATCGTCAGCGGGGGCTCCTTGAAGGCGATGGAGATGATCCGCGCCCCCTCGGCCAGCTTCTTGCCGGTGCGCAGGAAGAACGGCACGCCGGCCCAGCGCCAGTTGTCGATCTCGACCTTGAGCGCCACGAAGGTCTCGGTGTCGGAGTCGTCGGCGACGACGTCCTTGCCGCGGTAGCCGGCGTACTGGCCGCGCACGACGTTCTGCGGCTCGATGGGGCGCATCGAGCGGAAGACCTTGAGCTTCTCGTCGCTGATCGGGCCGGGCGCCAGCGAGGTCGGCGGCTCCATGGCCATGAAGGCCAGCACCTGCATGAGGTGGGTGACGACCATGTCGCGGTAGGCGCCGGTGGTCTCGTAGAACTTCGTGCGCCCCTCGAGGCCGAGGGTCTCGGGCACGTCGATCTGCACGTGGTCGATGAAGTTGCGGTTCCAGATCGGCTCGAAGAGGCCGTTGGCGAAGCGGAAGGCCAGGATGTTCTGCGCGGCCTCCTTGCCCAGGAAGTGGTCGATGCGGAAGACCTGGCTCTCGTCGAAGACCTGGTGCACCTCGTGGTTGAGCCGCTGCGCCGACTCCAGGTCGGTGCCGAAGGGCTTCTCCATGATGATCCGCGAGCGCTCGACCAGGCCGGCGTCCTGGAGCTGGTGGATGACGTCGAGGGCGGCCTTCGGCGGCACCGAGAGGTAGTGCAGGCGCCGCTTGTCGGCGGTCTCGCCGGGCAGCTCGGCCTCGACGCGCTCGACCTCCTGGGCCAGCGCGTGCGGCCCCGACGACTGCGGCACGTAGCTGAGCATCGCGCCGAAGGGCGCCCAGCGGGCGTCGTCGATGTCGCCCTTCCCGAACTCCTCGCAGCCGTCGCGGGCGATCTTCGCGAACTGCTCGGTGCCGATGTCCTCCAGCGACGTGCCGACGATCTTCGCGTCGCGCAGCAGGCCGGCCTCGAAGAGGCGCAGCAGACCGGGCAGCAGCTTGCGGCGGGCGAGGTCACCGGTCGCCCCGAACAGCACGACGACGTGCGGCTTCTCCATGCGGTCGAGGCTATCGAGCGGGTGTTTCGCGGTCATGACACCCCATCGAACTCCTGCCCCAGCACCCGGAGCAAGCGCTCGGCCTTGACCTGCGTCTCCGCCCACTCCGAGTCGACGTCGGAGTGCACCGTCACCCCGCCCCCGGTGCCGAGGCGGTAGCGGCCGTCGCCGGTGGTCGTCAGGGAGCGGATGACCACGCCGAGGTCGGCCCGGCCGTCGGCCGCGACCCAGCCGAAGGCCCCGGCGTAGGCGCCGCGCGCGGTGGCCTCGACCTCCTCGACCACCTGCATCGTGCGCAGCTTGGGCGCCCCGGTCATCGAGCCCGCCGGGAAGAGCGCCCGCAGCGCCTCCACGGTGCCGACGCCCTCGCGCAGCCGCCCCCGCACCGTGGTGACGAGCTGGTGCACCGAGGCATAGGACTCCACCGCCATCAGCTGCGGCACCTCCACCGTGCCGGGCTCGCAGACCATCGACAGGTCGTTGCGCAGCAGGTCGGTGACCATGAGGTTCTCGGCGCGGAAGCGCGGCTCGGAGGCCAGCTGCGCGCGCAGCCGCTCGTCCTCGGCCGGGTCGGGCGAGCGCGGCGTCGTGCCCTTGATCGGCTTGGTCTCGATCACCCCGTCGGCGCGCACCACCGCGTAGCGCTCCGGGCTGCTGCTCAGCAGCCAGCCCCGCGCCCCGTCGACGTCGTGCTGGCAGAAGCCGGCGTACGGCGCCGGGTTGAGCGCCCGCAGCCGCAGGTAGGCCGCCACCGGGTCGAGGTCGCTGGTCGCCTCAAGGCGGTGGGTGAGGTTGACCTCGTAGGTGTTGCCCGCGTGCAGGTGCTCCTGCACGCGGTCGAAGGCCGCGCGGTAGGCCGGGGTGGGGCCGCCGCGGGTTTCACCGGCCGGCTGGCGAAACCCGCACCTGTCGGCCCACGCGTCGGCCGACAGGTGCGGGTCCGGGCCGACAGGTGTGACGGGTGGGGCGGATGGGGCCGGCGCGGAGGCGGTCGGTACGGCGGCAGGGGTGGCGGCGGCCGGTACGGCGGGGGGCTCGGGGTGGTCGAAGAGGCGCAGGTGGCTCGGGCGCATCAGCACCGCGTCGGGCACGTCGATCGACGGGCGCGCGGGGAGGTCGGGGCGGCTGGCGTACCCCAGGTAGCCGAACCACTGGTCGGCGCGGCCGGCGGCACGGGCGGCGGCGAGCTCGGCCTCGAGCACGGCGAAGACGTCGTCGCCGACCACCTCGGCGCGGCCGTCGACATGGCGCACCACCTCGCGGCGGGCCGCGGAGTAGGACAGCGACACGTCGCCCGGCTCCAGCCAGCCCACCAGCGACCGGCGCCCCGACCACTCGCGCGCGCCGCCGCCGTCGAGCCAGAAGCAGCGCGGGTGGGTGGCCGCGACGTCGGCGAAGTAGGCCGCCGGGTCGCCGGCGCGCGCCCCGCCCCCGCCCCCGCGGCTCACGCCAGCCCCAGGAAGGTCGCCACGATCGCCTCACCGTGCTCGGAGAGCACCGACTCGGGGTGGAACTGCACGCCCGCGAGCGGCAGGTCGCGGTGCTCGACGGCCATCACCAGGCCCGACTCCTCGTCGACGGCGGTGGCGCGCAGGCAGGCGGGCAGCTCCACGGCGGCCAGCGAGTGGTAGCGCACCGCGGCGAAGGGCGAGGGCAGCCCGGCGAGCACGCCCGTGCCGTCGTGGGCCACCCGGGCGAGCACGCCGTGGCCGGGCGCGACCCGCTCGACGCGCCCGCCGTACGCCGCGACCAGCCCCTGCATGCCCAGGCACACCCCGAGCACCGGGCGGCTGGCCGCCAGCAGCACCTCGCGACCCACCGCGAAGTCCGCGGCGACGGCGGGGTGGCCGGGGCCCGGCGAGAGCACGACGTGGCTGTGGGCGAGCACGTCGGCGGCGGAGACCTCGTCGTGCTGCACCACCCGCGGCAGCGCGCCGGTGACGGCGGCAACGAGGTGCACGAGGTTCCACGTGTAGGAGTCGTGGTGGTCGACCACGACGACGTCCACCTCGGCCACGGCCGCCAACCTAGGTCATCGAGCCGCAGCCGGCCCGGGCGGCGGCCCCGCCGCCGCCCCTCGCCGCCCCTCGCCGGCCCGGCCCGATCCGCCCGGCCCGATCCGCCCGGCCCGATCCGCCCGGCCCGATCCGCCCAGCGCGATCCGCCCAGCGCGATCCGCCCAGCCCGATCCGCCCGGCCCGACCGGACGGAGGCGGGCCGGGAGGGACGGCGCGCCTCAGCCCAGGGCGCGCACCGCGGCGAGCACCTCCGCGGGCTCGGTGCGCTCGGTGTAGTCGGGCCGCACGTCGACGAAGCGCACGACGCCGTGGGCGTCGGCGACGACCACGGTCGGGCGGGGCAGCGTCCAGTCGCCGTCGGCGTTGATGGTCGTGAAGTCGTTGCCGAACGCGAGCTGGGCCTCCTGCACCTCCGGATCGAGGTCGAAGGTGAGCCCGAGCATGCGCGCGTAGCCGTTGCCGACGTCGCTGAGCACCGGGAAGGTCAGCGCGGCCGCCTCGGCGGCGCTCAACGACCCGTCGGGGCCCTGTGGGCTGATCGCGACGAGCCGCACCCCGCGCTCGGTCAGCTCGGGGAGCAGCTCGCGCTGGTAGGCGCGCAGCGCGACGTCGCAGTAGGGGCACCAGGCGCCGCGGTAGAAGACCAGCACGGCCGGGCCCTCGCCGGGCACGGCCACCGGGCGGCCGGCGTGGTCGGTGAGGTGCGACTGCGGCAGCCGGTCGCCGACGCGGATCTGGGCCGGCGGCTCGGGGGCGTCGGCCAGCCGTCGCTGCTCGGCGGCGAAGACGTCGAAGAGGTCGGGCGGGGCGATGCCGCGCACGTGGGCGACGGTCGCGGCCAGGCGGCCGGCCAGGTCGGCGGGGCCGTCGTCCGGACCCGTGGCTGCCTGGTCGGTTGCCTGGTCGGTTGCCTGGTCTGGCCGGTCGGCTGCCTGGTCGGTGGTGGTCGAGGTCATGTCGGCGCTCCGTTCTGGGACGAGGCCCCGCGGACGCGCTGGCGGGCGGGCGCGAGCGGTTCGGGGCTGGACCCAAAACTGTACCAACTAACTCAACTTAGTTGCCTAAGCGTCGTCCAGCAGCAGCTCGACGACCAGCTCGTGCAGCAGGTCGTAGCCGTGCTCGGTGAGGATCGACTCGGCGTGGAACTGGATGCCCCGGTAGTGCGGCCCGCGCAGCAGGTGCACGTCGCCGCTGGCCTCGTCGGTCTCGACGCTGACCCCCGCGGGCAGCCCGGACTCGCCGACGCGGCCCACGAAGGTGTTGTAGAAGCCGACCCGCTCGGTGCGACCCGCGATCGAGACCGGCGACTGCGTGCCCTGGAAGACGATGTCCTTGAAGGCCAGGTCGAGCCCCAGGGTGTGGCAGAGCGCCTGGTGGCCCAGGCAGACCGACAGGAAGGGCCGCTTCGCGGCCAGCAGCTCGGCGACCGCGGCGCGCAGGTTGGCCATCTTGGGGTCGGTGTCGTCGCGGGGGTCGCCGGGCCCGGGCCCGACAATCACCAGGTCGTAGCCGTCGAGCACGCCGGGGCGGTAGTCCTCGTGGCGCACCACCTCGCTGGTCATGCCGAGCACGCGCAGCACGTGGCGCAGCATGTTGACGAAGTCGTCCTCGCCGTCGAGCACGACCGCGCTCAGGCCGCGCAGCCGCGGGTCGGGCGGCGAGCCGCCCTGGTCGGTGAGCCAGAAGCGTGAGAGCCGCTGGTTGCGGGCGTTGAGCGCGAGCAGCACGTCCTCGTCGTTGACCAGCTCCGCGACGTTGGTCGTCGGCACCGGCGCCGCGGGCACCAGCCCGAAGGCGCTGAGGATGCCCCCGGCCTTGGCGTGGGTCTCGGCCACCTCGTACGCCGGGTCGGAGTCGCGCACCAGCGTCGCCCCGGCGGTGACCTTGAGCGAGCCGTCGAGGCCGACGTCGGCGCTGCGGATGACGATGGGGCTGTCGACGACCGGCCCGCCGACCGCGTCGCGGCCCAGCACGGCCAGGGCGGCGCCGTAGTAGCCCCGGCCCTCGGTCTCGTACTTCTTGATCAGCCGGCACGCGTTCTCCACCGGCGACCCGGTGACGGTGGCGGCGTACATCGTGTCGCGCAGGACCTCGCGCGGGTCCTTGGTGGTGCGCCCGGCGAGGAGGTACTCGGTGTGCACCAGGCGGCTCATCGGCTTGAGGAAGGGCCCCAGCACCTGCCCGCCCTCGGTGCACAGGTCGCACATCATCTTCAGCTCCTCGTCGACGACCATGAAGAGCTCGTAGACCTCCTTCTCGTCGGCGAGGAAGTCGAGGAGCTGCTGCTTGGTGTCACCGCCGGCGGGGATGCGGAAGGTGCCGCTGATGGGGTTCATCCGCACGTCGCCGCCGTGGATGCTCACGTGGCGCTCCGGGCTGGCGCCGATGAGGTAGCGGTCGCCGGTGAAGAAGACGTAGGTCCAGTAGGCGCCGCGCTCGCGCTCGAGCAGCCGCTTGAAGACCGTGAGCGCAGTCGCCGCGCTCCAGTCGGCGACCTGCGCGCGGTAGTGGCGCCCGATGACGAGGTTGGCGCCCTCGCCCTGGCCGATCTCCTCGTCGATGATGGTCTCGACCAGGCGGCCGTAGGTCTCGTCGTCGGTCTCGAAGCCGCCACGGTCGGTGAACTCCACGCCGGTGTCGTCGATGGCCTCGACCACCTCGGCCACCGAGAACTCCTGCTCGGTCTCCACGTCGACGACCACCAGCGGGGTGGCGTCGTCGTGGGCCTCGAAGCCGCGCTCGGCGACCTGGCGGAAGGGCACGGCCAGCAGCCGGTCGGCGATGTGGCCCTCGGTCGGCACGCCCTCCTCCAGGGGTACGTCGAGCAGCGACTCGACCACGCTGCGCCGACCGCCCACCAGGCCGACCGTGTCGCGGTCGCCCGCCCGCGTGGAGCGCCGGATGATCGCCCACGCCTCGTGCTCCTGGAGCGCGTCGATCGCGGCCCGGGCGGCGGAGGGGGTGCTCATGGCGAGGAGCCTAGTGCGGCCGCCGCCGTCGCCCGGCCGGGTGGCCCGGCGGTGGATGCCGGGCCGCCCGGCCCGGGTCAGCCGACGGTGGTGAGCAGCTGCGTGGCGCGGGTGAGGACGACGTAGAGCGTCGCGCGACCCGTCGCCGACTCGTCCTCGATCTCCTGCGGGCGCACGACCACGATGCCGTCGAACTCCAGCCCCTTGGTGTCGAGGCCGGTGAGCACCACCACGCGGTCCTCCCCCGAGGGCGAGGCGCTGGACCCGACCGCGGCGCGGGCGCCGGGGGCGTCCTCGGCGCGCTCGGGCCACGAGGCGAGCCAGCCGTTGACCTCGCTGCGCCGGGCGGCCGGCACCACGATGCCCACGGTGCCGCCGACGCGGCCGGCGATCTCCGCGACCGCCGCGCGGGTGGCCTCCTCCAGGTCGGGCTCACCGGTCAGGACCTGCGGCTCCTCGCCGGTGGAGCGCACGGCGGTGGGCAGGTCGGCGTCGAGGCCGACCCGCTCGGCGTACGCCGCGGCGAAGGCGTAGATCTCCGAGGAGTTGCGGTAGTTGGTGGAGAGGTGGAACTCGTGGACGGCCTTGCCCTCGAGCGCCTCGGCGCGCGCGGCGGCCGACTCCTCGGGCACCGGCCACGACGACTGGGCGGGGTCGCCCACGATCGTCCACGAGGCCGTGCGGCCCCGGCGGCCCACCATGCGCCACTGCATGGGCGTGAGGTCCTGGGCCTCGTCGACCAGCACGTGGGCGAAGGGGTCGTCCTCGATGCGGTGGGTCGGCGCCGACCACGAGCGCCCCGAGGGGGCGAACTCACGGTCGGCGGCGGTGAAGAGCTCCTGCATGTCGCGCCCGCCCTCGAGCAGGCCGGTGTCGTCGAGGTCGCGCTCGTCGTCGGTGCGCGCCGGCACGTCGCCGAGGGCGTAGCGCAGCTCGTCGAGCAGCGGGACGTCCTGCACGCTGAGGGTCTCCTCGCCACCCCACGACTTCAACAGCAGCTGCTGGTCCTCGGCGCTGACCACGCCCTCGCCGACCCGCGCCAGCAGATCGGGGTCGCGCAGCCACCCGAGCACCTCGCGGGCGTCGAGCGGGGGCCACCAGGCCGCGGCGAAGTCGAGGAAGGAGCGGTCGGAGAGCAGGTCGTCGTTGAAGGCCTCGCGGCCCCGCTCGCGCCCGCGCTCGCCGCGCACCTGGCGCCACAGCGCGTCGAGCAGCGCGTTGGCCACGCGCGGCAGCTGGCGGTTGCGCCGCCCCTGCGACATCAGCTGGCGGCGGATGCGCCCCAGCAGACCGCGGTCGAGCACCAGCACGTCGTCGCGGTAGAAGGTGCGGAAGGAGTCGGGGCCGCCGGGCGCCTGCTGGCGCGCGACGCGGCGCAGCAGCTCGGCCATGCGCGCGGAGCCCTTGACGTCGGCCACGGCCGGCTCGTCGTGGCGGCCGGCCTTGACGCCGTCGACGACCTCACCGAGCGAGCGCAGCGCCACGGCGGTCTCGCCGAGGCTGGGCAGCACCCGCTCGATGTAGCGCATGAAGACGCCGCTCGGCCCGACGATGAGCACGCCGCCGGACTCGTAGCGTCGCCGGTCGTTGTAGAGCAGGTACGCCGCGCGGTGCAGCGCCACCACCGTCTTGCCCACCCCCGGGCCGCCGGAGATCGCGACGACGCCCTTGCCGGGCGCGCGGATCGCCTTGTCCTGCTCGGCCTGGATGGTGGCGACGATGGAGTGCATGGTGCGGTCGCGGGCGCGGGAGAGCTGGGCCATCAGGGCGCCCTCGCCGATGATCGGCAGGTCGGCGCCGGTCTCCTCGAGCCGCTGGGCGTCGAGCAGCTCGTCCTCGACGCCGGTCACCCGCGGTCCCGCGCAGCGCAGCACGCGGCGGCGGATCACCTGGTGCGGCTCGGCCGCCGTGGCCTGGTAGAACACCGCGGCCGCGGGCGCGCGCCAGTCGATGAGCAGCGAGTCGCGCTCGGCGTCGCGCAGGCCGATGCGACCGACGTAGCGCGGGGCGGGGTCGAGGTCGGGGTCCATGTCGAGTCGACCGAAGACGACGCCCTCGTGGGCGGCGTCGAGCTGGGCGATGCGCTTGGCGGCCTGGAAGACCATCGCGTCGCGCTCGACCAGCCCGCCCTCGTGGCCCAGCCGACCGCGGTCGTGGCCCTCCCGGGCCAGCTCGCGCGCGCTGCGCGCCGACTCGGCCAGCTGGAGGTAGACCCTGTCGACGAACGCCTGCTCGGCTGCGACCTGCTGCTCGGCCTGCGCGTCCACGTCCTGACTCACTGCACTCCTCGACCTGCCCGTGCCACCCCCTGGTGGCAAGCACCTGACTTTACCCGTCGGCGGGCCCCGGCGGCACCGGCGGACCGTCGTTCGGCCAGGGACGTGCACCACACCCCGCCGCGGCGGGGCCCCGCGCCCGCTACTTCCGGCCGCGGGAGAGGAAGGCGGTCATCGCCGCCTTGGCCTCCTCGGAGCCGAAGAGGGAGGCCGAGAGGGCGGCGAGGTCGTCGCCGCGGGCCTCCACGTCGGCCAGCAGGGTGCGGTTGAGCAGGCGCTTGGTCTCGCGCAGGCCCTGGGCCGACCCGCTGGCGAAGGAGGCGCAGACCTCGGCCACGGCGGCGTCGAGCTCCTCGGCCGCCACCACGCGGGTCACCAGTCCCGACGCCTCGGCCGCCTCGGCGTCGAAGACCTCGCCGCCGAGCGCCGCCAGCGCCGCGGAGCGGGAGGTCATCCGGGGCAGCACGGTCAGGGAGATCGCGGCGGGGGCCAGACCGAGCTTGACCTCGGTGAGCGCGAAGGTCGCCTCCCGGGCGCAGACCGCGACGTCGGCGGCGGCCACGATGCCGGTGCCGCCGGCGCGCACCGGGCCCTGGGCGCGCACCACGACCGGGGTCGGGTGGGCCAGGATCCGGCGCTGCAGCTCGACGATGGTGCGTGCGCCCTCCTCCATCGATCCCGACGCCGCCTCCGACAGGTCGGCGCCGGAGCAGAAGACCCGCCCGGTGGCCGCCACGACCACGGCGCGCACGTCGGGGTCGGCCGCCGCGCGGTCGAGGCCGTCGAGGAAGCCGGCCACCAGGCGACGCGAGAGCGCGTTGCGGTTGGCCGGGGAGTCGAGGGTCACGGTGGCGACCGCGCCCTCGACGGCGTACCGGACGACGGGCTGGTCGGGCTGGTCCGACGTCTGCTCCTGTGACATGGACGACATCCTGCCTCAGGCGGGCACGGTCCGGCGGTCGGGGATCCGGGCCCCGCCCCGGCCTCGGCTATCGTCGCCCGGGCCGGGGCAGCGACCGGTCACCGCTCGACCCACGGTCGTGCCCGCAGCACCCCGAGCCCGACCCGAGCCCGACCTGAGCCCCACCCGCGCACCGCCGCGCACGCCCAGCGCCCCCGAGACCTCCTGGACAACTGACGTGACACCGTTCCGCGCGATGATCGCGCTGACCGTCGTGCTCTCGTCGCTCGCGGTGGGCCTCGAGGTCAGGGACCACCAGGGCGCCTCGTCGTCGGCGCTCTCGCCGACGTCGTCGCAGCCGGTCATCGCCGCGGCCGAGGAGCCCGCCGACCCGGTCGGGCGCGACCTGCGCACGGCGCCCGAGGACGACCGGCCCAACATCGTCCTGGTCATCACCGACGACCAGCGCTACGACGAGATGCAGTTCCTCCCGCGCACCGAGCGGCTGCTCGGCGAGGCCGGGCTCACCGCGACCGAGGCGATCACCCCGCACCCGCTGTGCTGCCCGGCCCGCGCGGAGATGCTCACCGGCCAGCTGGCCCAGAACAACGGCGTGCACACCAACTTCGCGCCCCAGGGCGGCTACGACCGTCTCGACACGCGCCACACCATCGCCACCTGGCTGCAGGACGCCGGCTACAACACCGCCTTCCTCGGCAAGCACCTCAACGGCTACTCCCAGACCGACGGGCGCGACCCGGGCTGGAACATCTTCAACGCCAGCAGCCACGGGTTCTCCGACTACGTCGACTTCCACCAGTACGACAACGGCCGGCGCGTGCGCGTGCCGGGCTACTACACCGACTATGTCTCGCAGCGCACCGTCGACTACGCCCACGAGCTGAGCCGCGCCGACGCGCCCTTCTTCCTGTGGGTCAGCCACTTCGCCCCCCACGCGGCCCGCAAGACCCCCGACTGCCTGGCCGGGGAGACCTGCACGCTGCGCCCCCCGCTCCTCAGCCCGGCGCAGAACCTCCAGCGCGCCGTGCGCGGACGCACGACGACCGACGACCAGGCCCGGGAGTTCGCCGAGGGCATCGCGGCCAAGCCGTCGTACAACGAGCGCGACGTCTCCGACAAGCAGCACCTGGTGCGCTCCAAGCCGCGGGTCCCGGCCGACCAGGTCACCGACTTCGCCCTGGGGCGCGCGGCCGCGCTCGACGGCGTGGACCGCTCGGTGGACCGCCTGGTCGCGCAGCTGGCCGAGGACGGCGAGCTCGACAACACCTACCTCGTCTTCGTCACCGACAACGGCTACCAGCTCGGCGAGCACCGCTTCTGGGGCAAGATCCTGCCCTACGAGGAGAACCTGCGGACCCCGCTGCTCGTGCGCGGCCCCGGGGTCGAGGCCGGCACCCGCACCGACCGTCCGATGACCCTCGTCGACCTCGCCCCCACCTTCCTCGACATCGCCGGCGCCCGCGCCGACCTGACCCTCGACGGCGTCTCGATGCTCGACCTGTGGCAGGGCGAGAAGGGCGAGGACCCCCACCGAGGCGGGCTGCTGATCCAGGCCGGGGCCTACAAGTCCGAGACCGGCAAGCGCGGCTGGCTCTACCGCGGCGTGCGCACCGAGCGCTACACCTACGCCCGCTTCTTCGACGGCTTCGTCGAGCTCTACGACCGCGAGCGCGACCCCTACGAGATCGACTCGGTCGCCGAGGACCCGGCGTACGCCGCGCTGCGCGCCGAGCTCGACCGCCGCACGAGGCTGCTCCAGGACTGCGCCGGCCCGCAGGAGTGCAACCGCGACTTCGGGCCGCTCCCCGCGCCCGCGGGGTGACCCGGCTCGCGTCCCCCACCGGCGCGCGACGACATCCGCGGGCCCGCCCGCTCCGAACACCTGCCATGAGCTCCTCCCTGCGCACGCGTGTCGGCCCGACCGCCCTCTGGGGCATGTTCGGGGTCCTGGCCACCCTCGTCGGCATGGCCGCCGGCCACCTCCTGGCCTCCCTGACCACGCCTGCCGCCTCGCCGGTACTGGCCGTCGGCTCCCGTGTCATCGACGCCACCCCGACGCCGATGAAGGAGTGGGCGATCCGGCAGTTCGGCAGTGCCGACAAGCCGATCCTCATCGGGTCGGTCATGGTCGTCGTGCTGCTGCTCTCCGCGGTCGCGGGGCTGCTGGCCCGCAGGCGCTTCGTCTACGGCGCCGTGATGCTGGTCGTGCTGGTGGCCGTGGCCGCCTTCGCCGCCCTCACCTCCACCGGCGCGAAGGTCAGCGACGTCGTGCCGAGCCTGGTCGCCGCCGTCGCCGGCGTCGCCGCCCTCGGCTGGCTGCACCGCGCCGCGACCCGCGGCTCCCGCTCCGCCGACGCCGAGCCGGTGCCCGGCGCGACCGTGCGCTCCGACGACCCGGCCCCCCGCGGCGCCTCGCGACGCGGCGTGCTGGTGGCGACCGGGGTGCTCGCCCTGGCCGCGGCCGTCATGGGCGGCGCCGGCCGCTTCATCACCGGTCTGCGCACCCGCCCCGAGGACATCGAGCTGCCCACGGCCGCCGACCCCGCGCCCGCGCTGCCGACCGACCTGTCGGAGAAGTACCCCGGCATCTCCTCGCTGCGCACCTCCAACGCCGACTTCTACCGCGTCGACACCCGCCTCGACACCCCGATCCTCTCGGCCGACGACTGGACGCTGACCATCGACGGCGACGTCGACCAGGAGGTCACCCTCACCTTCGACGACCTCCTCGGCATGGAGCTCATCGAGCGCGACATCACCATGACCTGCGTGTCCAACAGCGTCGGCGGCAAGTTCGTCGGCGCCGCCACCTGGCTCGGCGTGCGCCTCACCGACGTGCTGGAGCGGGCCGGCATCGAGGGCACCAAGGCAGACCAGATCCTCGCCACCGACTTCGACGGCATGACCATCTCCACGCCGCTCGAGGTCGCCGTCGACGGGCGCGACACGATGCTGGTCGTCGGCATGAACGGCGAGCCCCTGCCCCGCGAGCACGGCTTCCCCGTGCGGATGATCACCCCGGGCCTCTACGGCTTCGTCGGCTCCTGCAAGTGGCTCACCCGCCTCACCCTCACCACCTACGACGACGCGCAGGCCTACTGGACCGAGCGCGACTGGGACACCGACGCCCCGATCAAGATCTCCACGCGCATCGACACCCCCAACGCCCTCGACCAGCTCGACAAGGGCGAGAACATCGTCGGCGGCGTCGCCTGGGCCCAGCAGAAGGGCGGTGTGGCCAAGGTGCAGGTGCAGGTCGACGGCGGCGGCTGGCAGGACGCCGAGCTCGGCCCCGAGGTCAACAACGACTACTGGCGCCAGTGGTTCTACCGCTGGGACGCCCAGGACGAGGGCCAGCACACCATCTCCGCGCGCTGCGTCGACGGCGACGGCAACGTGCAGACCGCGGCCCAGGCCCAGCCCTTCCCCGGCGGCTCCAGCGGCATCCACTCGCTGCTCGTCAGCGTCGCCTGAGCCCCGCCCGATCCGTCGCTGCGACCTCCCACCCGCACGCCCCCGCACCGCCACGCCGGCGGCGCGGGGGCGTGCGTCGTACGACAGGCGCGCGCGGCGCGGAGCCATGGGGGCGGCGCACCCTAGCCCCGATCCCACCCTTCTGGGCTAGACGTCCCGAAACTTCCCCCTCCACCACCAATCCACCCCCGGCACAGGACCGAACTACCCGCGTCCAGTCACAAGACGGAAGGCATGAACTCCCATGAAGAACACCACGTTCCGCCGCACCAGCGCCGCCGCTGTTGCCACCCTGGCCCTCTCGCTCTCGCTGGTCGCCTGCGGCGACGAGGCCGACGAGGCCGCTGACACCGCCTCCGACGCCACCTCGGCCGCCGGCGACGCCGCTTCGGACGCCACCGAGGAGGCCTCGGAGTCCCCCTCGGAGGACGCCGCCGGTGAGGGCGCCGAGGCCCAGACCTTCGGCGAGGCCTGCTCGGCCGTCCCGACCTCGGGCCCCGGCTCGTTCGACGGCATGGTCCAGGACCCGGTCGCCACCGCCGCGAGCAACAACCCGCTGCTCTCCACCCTGGTCGAGGCCGTCACCGCCGCCGACCTCGTGGGCACCCTGAACGACCTCCCGGCCGCGACCGTGTTCGCGCCCACCAACGACGCGTTCGCCGCGATCCCGAAGAAGGACCTCAAGGCCGTCCTGGCCGACAAGGAGCTCCTCTCCTCGATCCTGACCTACCACGTCATCGGTGAGCAGCTCGACCCCGAGGCCGTCGTGGGCGAGCAGGAGTCCGTGCAGGGTGGCACCGTCGAGGTCGAGGGCGACACCGAGGGCATGACCGTCAACGGCGCCAACGTGCTGTGCGGCAACATCCCCACCGCCAACGCCACGGTCTACGTCATCGACCAGGTCCTGATGCCCCCGGCCAACTGATCCTCGCGATCAGCACGGCACGGCAGCACCAGCACCACCGCTCCCCCGGGAGCACCGCGTGACCTGCTCGACCAGCACCGGGCTGGCGACGGAAACCTCAGCACGAGAGAATGACTGACGTGGACGAAGCCAGGCCAGCAGTCGCGGGGGTCCCCTCTTCGGAGGGGGCCCCGGCGGCCCACGCCGCCCCCGACCTCTCCGACCTCCTCAAGCAGTCGGCGCGAGGTGACCAGGCGGCGTTCGCGCGTCTCTACGACGCCACCTCCTCCCGGGTCTTCGGCCTGGCCGTCCGGGTCGTCCGCGACCCGGCGCAGGCCGAGGAGGTGACGCAGGAGGCCTTCCTGGAGATCTGGAAGACCGCCACCCGCTTCGACCCCGACCGGGGCAGCCCGCTCTCGTGGCTGCTCACGATCACCCACCGCAAGGCCGTCGACCGGGTCCGCTCGGCCGAGGCCTCCAGCCGGCGGGACGAGAAGTACCACCACCAGAACCAGCCGGTCGACCACGACTCGACCGCCGAGGCCGCACACGCCTCGCTCGAGGCTCGGCGCGTGCGCGGAGCACTCGCCAGCCTCACAGCCGTCCAGCGCGAAGCCGTGGAGCTGGCGTACTTCGGGGGCTACACACACACGGAAGTGGCGAAGCTGCTCGACCTCCCGGTCGGCACCGCCAAGACCCGCATCCGGGACGGACTGATCCGGTTGCGCGACACGATGGGAGTCGGGGGTTCATGAGCGACAGCCACGCGCTCTCGGGCGCCTACGCCCTCGACGCCCTCGACGACCTCGAGCGCGCCGAGTTCGAGCGCCACCTTGCCACCTGCCCGGCCTGCCGCGACGAGGTCGACGGCCTCGCCGAGGCGGCCTCGATGATGACCGAGATGAGCCTCACCGCGCCTCCTCCGGAGCTGCGCGACCGGGTGCTCTCCGGCATCGCCACCGTGCGGCCGATGCCGCCCGTGGTGGGCGAGGTCCGGGCCGAGGTGACGTCCCTGGCCGACCGGCGCGACCGCCGTCGATTTCGCGGGCTTCTGGCCGCCGCGGCCGCGGCGGTAGTCGTCGCCGGCACCGGCGGCGTCGTGTGGACCGCCGCCCAGGACGACACCTCCACCTACACCGCCGCCGAGGCCGTGCAGAACGCCGACGACGCGCAGCGCTTCCGCGTGCAGCTCGCCGAGGGTGTCGACCCGGACGCCGAGGCCACCGTCATCCGCTCCGAGGACCTCAACCGCGCCATCGTCACCACCGTCGACATGCCGCCGGCCCCCGAGGGCTACGTCTACGAGCTGTGGCTGCTGCGTGACGGTCAGTACGTCGCGGCGGGCCCGATGGCCACCGACTCCGACGAGACCGTCTTCAGCGGCCAGGCCGCCGACGCCACCGGCGCGGCCATCTCGATCGAGGAGGCCGGCACCCAGCCGGTCGAGCCCAGCGACGCCGTCGTCGGCACCGTCGAGTTCCAGGCATGACCCCCCGGCCCACCCGGCCGGAGCGGATCGCGGTCGTGGGGTCCGGCGTGGCCGGCCTGACGGCGGCGTACGTCGCCTCGCGCACGGCCCACGTCACGCTCTACGAGGCCGACGAGCGCCTCGGCGGCCACGCCGACACCCACGACGTGCTCGACCCCGCCACGGGTCGCACCCTGGGGATCGACACCGGCTTCATCGTGCACAACCGGCGCACCTACCCGGTGCTGCTACGGCTGCTCGCCGAGCTCGGCGTCGCCACGCAGGAGTCGGAGATGTCGATGTCGATCCGCGACGACGACACCGGCCTGGAGTGGGCCGGTGCGCTCGGGCGCCGCGGCGTCTTCCCGCGCCGTGACAACCTCACGCGACCGGCCTACCTGCGGATGCTCACCGAGATCCCCCGCTTCCACCGCCGCGCCAAGGCGCTGCTGGCGGCCCCCGACACCGGCGTCGACCAGCCGCTGCGCGACTTCCTGGCCGAGGGCGGCTTCTCGGCGTACTTCACCCGCCACTTCATGGAGCCGCTCGTGGCGGCCGTGTGGTCGTGCGACCCGGAGGTCGCCCTCGACTACCCCGCGCGCTACCTCTTCACCTTCCTGCAGCACCACGGCATGCTCTCGATCTTCGGCTCGCCGACGTGGCGCACCGTGAGCGGTGGCAGCCGGGAGTACGTGCGGCGGGTCGGCGAGCGCATCCAGGAGGTGCGGCTCGGCGCCAAGGTGACCTCGGTGCTCGAGACCCCCTCCGGCGTGGAGGTCACCGACGGCAACGGCGAGGTCGCCACCTACGACGCCGTCGTCGTGGCCACCCACCCGGGCCAGGCCCTCGCGCTGCTGGCCGAGCCGACGCCCGCGCAGCGCGAGCTGCTGGGCGCCATGCCGTACTCCCCCAACACCGCGCTGCTGCACACCGACCTGTCGCTGATGCCCACCACGCACAACGCCTGGGCGTCGTGGAACTTCCAGCGCCCCGCCGCCGACGCGCCCCGCCCCGACGGCAGCCCCGGCGTGGTCGTGACCTACGACCTCACCCGGCTCCAGCGCCTCGACACCGACACCCACTACCTCGTGACCCTCGGCGGCGAGCACCTCGTCGACCCCGCCAGCGTCATCGAGCGCATGGAGTACGAGCACCCGCTCTACAACCCCACCTCGGTCGCGGCCCAGCAGCGCCTGCGCGAGCTCGACTCCGCGCGGCTCACCTTCGCCGGGGCCTACCACGGCTGGGGCTTCCACGAGGACGGCGCGCGCTCGGGTCTGGCCGCCGTCGAGCGGCTCGGGCTGGAGTGGCCCGCCGAGCCCGACGCGCAGCCGCGCGTCGAGACGCCGGTCGTCTACGACACCACGATCCGCCACACCCGCCGCCGGCCCTTCGCCCGGTCCTTCACCCACGCCTCCCACACCTGGCTGGTCGACCTCGACGAGCTGCCCGACCACGGTCGGCGCGCGGTGGCGCTGGGCAGCTTCGAGGCCCGCGACCACCTCGGCTCCCCCGGGCGCAGCATCCGGGAGAACCTCGAGGCGTTCCTCGCCGGCGAGGGCGTCACGCTGCCCTCGGCCGCCGAGGGCGGGCGGGTACTGATGGCGGCGCAGCCGCGCGCCTTCGGCTACTGCTTCAACCCGATCAGCGTCTTCTGGTGCCTCGACCGGTCCGGGCGGCGGGTCGCCACGGTGGTCGAGGTGCACAACACCTACGGCGACCGCCACGCCTACCTCGTCGACCCCGACGAGCAGGGCCGCGCCCGCACCGACAAGGCGATGTACGTCTCGCCCTTCCACGGCACCGACGGCCACTACGAGCTGGCCGTGCCGGTGCCCGACGAGCGGCTGCGCATCGCCGTCACCCTGCACAGCGACGACGGCGCCGTCTTCAGCGCCGCCCTCGACGGCCGGCGCTCGGGCACGGCCCCGTGGCGCGCCGCCCCGGCGGCTCTGAGAGGCTCCGTGCTGATCCGGGCCCACGGGGTCTGGCTGTGGCTGCGCCGCCTGCCGATACGACCCCGGCCGGCGCACGTCCAGCAGCACGTCCAGTCCCCCGCCCACGAAGGAGACCAGCGGTGACCGTCACCCGCCCCACGCCCGACGGCAGCGGCCCGCAGCCGCCGGCCCGCACCGCCCACCCGGCCACCCAGCGCTGGGGCGACCTCGACGTCGTCCCCACCGGGCCCCGCGTGCAGGTCTCCGCCCGGATCGCGCGGCGCCTCTTCACCGCGGCGGTCAACCGGCTCGCCGTCACGGTCGTCATCACGGAGGCCGACGGCCGCCGCACCACCCTCGGCAAGGGCGGCCCGGTGGCCACCGTGTCGCGGGCCGAGGAGTTCTTCGCCCGCCTCGGGCGCGACCAGCTGATCGGCTTCGGCGAGGCCTACCTCGTCGGCGCGTGGGACGCCGAGGACCTCGGCGGCTTCCTCACCGTGCTGGCCGAGCAGATGAGCGACCTCGTGCCGCGCCCGCTGCAGAAGCTGCGCGCCGTCGTCGCCAAGCGCCCGCCGCGCGCGCAGGTCAGCTCGAAGAAGAACTCCCGCGACAACATCGCGCACCACTACGACCTCTCCAACGACCTCTTCGAGCTCTTCCTCGACGAGTCGATGAGCTACTCCTCCGCCCTCTTCGACACCGACCGGCTCGACCGCGGCGACCACCACTCGGCCACCCCGCCCGGCGCGCCCACGGCCGAGGAGCTCCACCCCGCCCAGGTGCGCAAGATCGAGCGTCTCCTCGACGCCACCGGCGTCGGCGAGGGCAGCCGCGTGCTCGAGATCGGCTCGGGCTGGGGAGAGCTCGCGATGCGCGCCGCCCAGCGCGGCGCCGACGTCCTCACCATCACCCTCTCCACCGAGCAGCAGGCGCTGGCCCGGGAGCGGATCGCCGCCGCCGGCATGTCGGAGCGCGCCCGGGTCGAGCTGTGCGACTACCGCGCGGTGACCGGCGAGTTCGACGCCGTCGTGTCGGTGGAGATGATCGAGGCGGTCGGCCACCAGTACTGGACCACCTACTTCCAGACCATCGACAAGGTCCTGGCCCCCGGCGGCAAGGTCGGCATCCAGGCCATCACGATGCCCCACGACCGGATGCTCGCCACCCGCAACACGTGGACCTGGATCCACAAGTACATCTTCCCCGGCGGCTTCCTGCCCTCGGTGGAGGTCATCGACGAGGTGACCCGAGAGCAGACCTCGCTGCGCCTCACCGACCGGCTCTCCTTCGGCAGCCACTACGCCGAGACGCTGCGACTGTGGGACGAGGCCTTCCTCGGCGACTCCGAGGCCGTGCTGGCCCTCGGCTTCGACGACACCTTCCTGCGCATGTGGCACTTCTACCTCGAGTACTCCCGCGCGGGCTTCGCCTCGGGCTACCTCGACGTCAACCAGGTCGTCCTGACCCGACCCGAGGAGCAGGCGTGAGCGCCTCCACCACCGACCGTCCCTCCACCGCCCCCACCGCCGCGGGCGGCGTCGCCGCGCAGCTCGCCGAGGCGCTGCGCCCCTTCGTGGGCGGGGACCTGCCCGTGCGGCTGCGCGCGTGGGACGGCTCCGAGGCCGGCCCCGCCGACGCTCCGCTGGTGGAGATCCGCACCCCCGACGCCGTGCGCCGCCTGCTGTGGCGTCCCGGCGAGCTCGGCGCCGCCCAGGCCTACGTGACCGGTGAGATCGAGGTCCACGGCGACCTCGACGCCGCGCTCACCCATGCCTTCGCGGTGGCGAAGGAGCGCAACCTCTCCGGCGGCGGGCGCCCCTCGGCCGCGGCGATGAAGCAGGCGCTGCGCACCGCCAAGGACCTCGGCGTGCTCGGCCTGCCCCCGGCCCACCCCGCCTCGCAGGCCCGCATCCGCGGCCGGCTGCACTCCAAGCTGCGCGACATCCGCTCGATCAGCCACCACTACGACCTCTCGAACGAGTTCTACTCGCTGATCCTCGAGCCCAGCATGGCCTACTCCTCGGGCTACCACTCCTCCCCCGAGCAGCCGCTCGAGGAGGCCCAGGCGGCCAAGCTGTCGCTGGTGTGCCGCAAGCTCGGCCTCGAGCCCGGCATGCGCCTGCTCGACGTCGGCTGCGGCTGGGGCTCGCTGTCGCTGCACGCCGCCGAGCACTTCGGCGCGACGGTCGTCGGCGTGACCATCGCTGCGGAGCAGAAGAAGTTCATCGACGCCCGCATCGCCGAGCGCGGCCTCCAGGACCGCGTCGAGATCCGGCTCCAGGACTACCGCGACGCCGTGCCCCCGGCCGGCCAGGAGTACGACGCGGTGTCCTCCATCGAGATGGGCGAGCACGTCGGGCAGTCCAACTACCCGACCTACGCCGGCGTCCTCCACGACGCCGTCAAGCCCGGTGGCCGCGTGCTCATCCAGCAGATGTCGCGCACCGGCCGCTGGCCCGGCGGTGGGCCCTTCATCGAGTCCTTCATCGCCCCCGACATGTACATGCGCCCCGTCGGCGAGACCGTCGCCTTCCTCGAGCGCGGCGGGCTCGAGGTGCGCGACGTGCACGCGATGCGCGAGCACTACGTGCACACCGTCGCCGGCTGGCTCGAGCGCTTCGAGGCCAACATCGACCGGCTCACCGAGCTCGTCGGCGAGGAGGTCGTGCGCGTGTGGCGGCTCTACCTCGTCGGCGGCGCCATGGCCTTCCGCGACGGACGCATGGGCGTCGACCAGATCCTCATGGTGCGCCCCGGCGCCGCCCACACCCTGCCCTGGGTGCGCGACTTCTGAGACCGGGCCACCCGGCCCACACCCGGGCCGCTGGGGTGGGGCGGGGTCGGCGTACGACGGGTTGACTGGGGTCATGACTCTCGTGCTCGTCCTCGCCGCCTGCCTGCTGGCGGTCGCGGTCGTGATGACCCTGACCGCCCTGCGGGCCCGCCAGCTCGGCGTCGTGGCCGTCGTCGACGTCGCCTGGGGCCTCGGCTTCGTGGTCGTCGCGGTGATCGCGGCCCTGCTCGGCTCGCTCTCCGACGAGGCCGACGCCCGTCGCTGGCTGGTGCTCGCCATGGTCGCCCTGTGGGGCGGGCGCCTGGCGTGGCACGTGCGCAGCCGCGCCCTGGGCGACCACCAGGGCAAGGAGGACCCGCGCTACGCCGAGATGCTCGGCGGCAGCCTCCAGGACGTCGGCATGCGGGCCGCCGTGCGCCGCGTCTTCCTCGTGCAGGGCGGGGCGCAGTGGTTCGTGTCGCTGCCCGTGCAGGTCGGCGCCGTGCTGGCCGTCGAGTGGTGGCCTGTGGTGTGGATCGGGCTGCTGGTGTGGGCCGTGGGCCTGACCTTCGAGGCCGTCGGCGACCGTCAGCTCAAGGCCTACAAGGCCCAGCCCAAGGAGTCGCGCCCGCAGGTGATGGACCAGGGGCTGTGGGCCTGGACCCGCCACCCGAACTACTTCGGCGACGCGATGGTCTGGTGGGGCCTGTGGCTCACCGCCGGTCTCGCCTCCGGCTGGCTGCCCGGCCTGCTCACCGTGGCCTGCCCGGCCGTGATGACCTTCTTCCTGCGCAACGTCACCGGCGCCAAGCTGCTGGAGAAGAAGATGATGGAGCGCGACGGATTCCCCGAGTACGCCGAGCGCGTCTCGATGTTCTTCCCCACGCCCCCCAAGAAGCGCCGCTGACACCACCCAGCCCCCCGGTGGTCGAGGAGCGAGCGCCAGCGAGCGTCTCGACACCACCCAGCCCCCCGGTGGTTGAGGAGCGAGCGCCAGCGAGCGTCTCGAAACCACCCAGCCCCTCGGTGGTCGAGGAGCGAGCCCTGCCGGGCGTCGCGACACCACCCAGCGTCACACGCCCCCGCCCCCGGTGCGGCGGCACCAGCGCTGTCGGTGGCGCCGCGTAGGTTGGTGACGTGAACAGCCGATGAGCAAGATGGATGCCCTGCGAGCCATGCGCGAGGCGCGCTACGAGGAGGCCGCCGCCCGCGCGGCCAAGCCGGGAGCAGCGCCGGCGCGGCCCGCCGTACGCCGCTCGGCGCCCGCGGCCGCCGCCGCCGCCAAGCGGCCCGCGAAGGCCGCTGCCGCGACGCCGGTGGAGCCGGGCGCGGAGCCCGGCCTGTGCGGCCACCGCAACATGGGCGGCCGCACCTGCACCCGCGAGCTCGGCCACGCCGCGAAGAGCCACCGCTACTCCTGAGCCGTCGGCGGCCCGGGTCGGCCGTCGGGCCGTGACGTCAGCCCCACCCCACGCGAGGAGGCCCGGCACGTGCACCGTCGGGTAGAGAGGGGTCATGCCGATCTTCCGCCGCCGTGAGGCGCCGACCCCCTCCCCCGAGCCCCGGCGCTCACCGACGCGCACGGGCGGCGGCTACCACCCTGCGCCACCGGCGACGCCGATCGCGACGACGCTGGCCGAGGCGGGGCGCTGGAGCCTGCGGATCCTGCTGGTGACGGCGGTGGTCGTGGGAGCGCTGTGGGTCGTCGGCCGGATGTGGGTGGTCGTGCTGCCGGCGCTCCTGGGCCTGCTGCTGAGCACCGCCCTGTGGCCGCTGGCCCGGCGCCTGCGCCGGGTGGTGCCGGCCGCCGCCGCGGCAGGCGCGGCGGTGGTGACCGGGCTGCTCGTGCTCGGCGGCCTGGTGGCCGCGGTGACCTACCTCGTGCTCGACGAGGTCGACTCGCTGAGCGAGCAGTTCTCCCAGGGGGTCGAGGACATCGAGGCGTGGCTCGCGGGCCCGCCGCTCGACCTCGGCGACGACGAGGTGGGCGACCTGGTCGGCCAGGCGGTCGACCAGGTGCAGGACAGCGCCCAGGACATCGCCGCCTGGACGCTGACCGGGGTCTCGACCGCCAGCTCCTGGGCGCTCACCGCGCTGCTGGCGCTCGTGCTGTGCTTCTTCTTCCTCAAGGACGGCCCGCGGTTCCTGCCGTGGCTCGAGCACTGGCTGTCCCCGGGCCCGGCGGCCCACGCCGCCGAGGTCTCGCGCCGCTCCTGGACGGTGCTGGGCGGCTTCGTGCGCGCGCAGGCCGCCGTGGGCCTGGTCGACGCGATCGGGATCGGGATCGGGCTGCTCGTGCTGGGCGTGCCGCTCGCGCTGCCGCTGGCGGTCATCACCTTCCTGGCCGCCTTCGTGCCGGTCGTGGGCGCCGTGGTCGCCGGCGCGCTCGCCGCGGTCGTCGCGCTCGCCACCCAGGGGCTGACCACCGCGCTGATCGTGGTCGGGCTCGTGCTGGTGGTGCAGCAGCTCGAGGGCAACGTGCTCCAGCCGCTGCTCATGGGCAAGACGTTGTCACTCCACCCCGCGATGACCATCGTCGTGGTCACCCTCGGCAGCACGCTGGCCGGCATCACCGGAGCCTTCCTCGCCGTGCCCGTGCTCGCCGTGCTCACCACCACCGCCCGCTACGCCCGCGAGCTCGGCGTCGCCGCCCGCGAGCGGGCCACCACCTAGCCGCGGCGCACCCGGACGTCATACGACACGTGGATGCGCATCCACCACTCGCATGACCTCCCCCGCCGGCCTGCTCACCGACCCCGCGCACCGCACCCGGACGTCATACGACACGTGGATGCGCATCCACCACTCGCATGACGTCCCCCGCCGGCCTGCTCACCGACCCCGCGCGCCGTACCCGGACGTCATGCGACATGTGGATGCGCATCCACCACTCGCATGACGTCCCCCGCCTGTACGCCGCAGCTGGCTCAGCCGCCCGCGGGAGCGCCGGGCTCGTCGGCGGAGCCCGACCGGCCCTGCTCACGGGCCTCGCGGGCCGCGCGCAGCCGCTGCCGCTCGGCCTCCTCGCGGGCCGCCTCCTCGCGGCGGGCCCGCTCGTGGCGGCGCCGCTGCTCCTCGGCGCGAGCGTGCACCTGACGCAGGAACTCGTCGTCGCGCCCGGCGTCGCCCGCGGCCATGCGGCCGGGCCGCTCGTACTCGGGGAAGCCGGGCGCCGCCCCCTGCGACCGGGTCAGCGGCCGCGCCCCCCGGTCGCGACCGAGCGCCAGCCAGGCGATCGAGCCGACGAACGGGAACAGCAGCACCAGCACGATCCAGGCCGCCTTGGGCAGGTGCTTGACCCGTTGCGGCGGGGTGCCGATGGCGTCGACCAGGCAGTAGACCCACAGGGCGAAGCCGAGGACGCCGGCGACGAGCTCGAGCTTGATCACGCGGGTGATCCTGGCCGCTCTCAGCGCACCCTGTCCACGGATTCACCGGACTGCGCCGTGCCGCCCTGCTCCGTGCCGCCCTGCTCGGCCACCGGCCCCACCGGGGGCGCGGGCGGGCGCGACTCGAGGCGCCCGGGCGTCGGCAGGGTGATCTCGCCGGTGGCGGGGTCGGTGAAGGAGACCTCGACGTTCTCGAAGCCCTTGTGCCGCTGCGCGCGGGCGTAGCCGGCGTAGGCGCGACGGTCGGCGTCGGTGAGCTCGACGTTGTCGGTGAAGGGGGTGAGCAGCGCGCGCGGCCACAGCCGCCGGGCGAGCACGACGTTGATCTCCATGGCCAGCACGCCCATGACCGCGGCGATGTAGATGATGCCGATGAGCCCGAGGACGAGGCCGAAGGTCGCGTTCATCTGGCTGGTCTCGCCGAGCACGCGGGTGGCGTAGACCGTGCCGATGACCTGGAGCAGCTGCCACATCACGGCGAGCGCCAGGGCGCCGGGCACGGCGGCGCGCAGACCGTGCTGACGCGCGGAGGCGAGCCGGAAGACGAAGGTCAGCACGGCGCCGACGCCGAGCACGGTGGCCAGCCGGATCAGCCAGGTGATCGTGCCGTCGAGGCGCGGGCCGAAGACCTCGGTCTGGCTGCCGAGGGCCGAGACCACCGACACCGCGAGCACCGAGAGCCCGGCGGTGATGAGCAGCAGCAGGCTCTTGAGCCGCAGGAGCAGCGGGTTGGGGCGGGAGTTGCGCGGCACCGACCAGGCGATGTTCATGGCGTTCTGCAGCGCCTGGCCCAGGCCGAGCGAGCCGTAGAGCGCCGCGACGCCACCGACGACGACCGCGGTGGTCGAGCCCTGGAGCCCCTCGGGCCGGCCCAGCTGCTCCCCGATGATCGGGAACTGGCTCAGCGCCGAGTCGAGCACCTGGGTCTGCAGCTCGGGGTTGCCCTGGAGCAGGAAGCCGAGGATCGAGGAGGCCAGCAGCAGCAGCGGGAAGATCGCGATGAAGGCGTAGTAGGTGATGATCGCGGCCAGGTAGTTGCCCTGGTCGTCGAAGTGCTTGTAGACGATCGCCAGCGGGATCCCCACCGGCGGGAAGCGTCGCTGGAACCGGTCGGCTCCGTCCACGGCTCGTCCCACGGCGCTCACGCTATGCGATCGGGGCGCCGGCTAGGCGATCAGCGCGGTGATCAGGACGACCGCGGGCACGGAGGCCAGCGTGCTCACGAAGATGGCGTCGCGCGCCAGCAGCTCCGCGCGCCCGTAGCGGCTGGCGATGACGAAGACGTTCTGCGCCGTGGGCAGCGCGGAGAGCACGGTGACCGCGAGCAGCGCGTCGGCCTCCAGGCCCAGCGCCCAGCGGCCCACGGCGTAGGCCGCGAGCGGCTGCGCGACGAGCTTGAGCCCCACGGCCAGGCCCAGCTCGGAGGCCGGCACGCCCCGCCCCGGCAGCGGGCCGAGCCGCAGCGCCACGCCGTAGGCGATGAGCATCGCCGGCACCGCCATGCCCCCGACCAGGTCGAGGGGGTCGTGCACCGCGGCCGGCAGCCGTACGCCGCTCAGCGCCAGCGCGACCCCGGCGGCCGAGGCGATCGTGAGCGGGTTGGTGGCCGGGCGCGAGAGCACCTTGCGCAGGCTCAGCCGCGTCGGCGCGACCGCCACGTCGAGCAGGGTGAGGGCCAGCGGCTGGAGCACCAGCAGCTGCATGAGCAGGATCGGGGCGACCAGGGCGACGTCGCCCAGCACGTAGGCCGCGATCGGCACCCCGAGGTTGCCGGCGTTGACGTAGCCCGCCGCCATCGCCCCGACCGTCGCGCCGCCCAGGTCGAGCGGGCCGCGCAGTCGGCTGAGGCCGAGGTGCAGCAGCACCACGACGAGCACCGCCGCGGCGCTGGCGACCAGGGTGGTGGAGAAGACCTCGGCGGGGTCGCTGTCCTCGAGCACGGTGAGCAGCAGCGCCGGGCTGGCGACGTAGAAGGCCAGCGTCGACAGCGTGCGCTGGCCCGCCAGGTCGATGACCCGCAGGTGGGCCAGCAGGATCCCCAGCGCGATGAGCACGCCGATCGTCGCGAACCCCGAGAACACCCCTGCCACGCCGCGACCCTAGGCCCGTGACCGCCGCCACCCGCGCGGCGGGGCGGACGGGGCGGGCCGACGCGCGCCGGCTGTCACGCCGAGTCGCCCCCTCTGCCGCCCCCTCTGCCGCCCCGTCGTGACGGGGCGACAGGTCGGGTGACCCGGCGTGACAGCTGCGGCGGGGGCAGCCCGCTCAGTAGGACTTCGGCAGCCCCAGGGAGTGCATCGAGACGAAGTTGAGGATCATCTCGCGGCTCACGGGGGCGATCCGGCCGACGCGGGTGGCGACGAGGAGGCCGGCCATGCCGTACTCCTGGCTGGCGCCGTTGCCGCCGTGGGTCTGCACGGCGCGGTCGACGACGTCGCAGGCGGCCTCGGCGGCGGCGTACTTGGCCATGTTGGCGGCCTCGCCCGCGGCCATCTCGTCGCCGGCGTCGAAGAGCGCGGCGGCCTTCTGGTTCATCAGCCGGGCCAGCTCGATCTCGATGTGGCTCTGCGCGAGCGGGTGCGCGATGGCCTGGTGGGCCCCGATCGGCACGTCGAAGACCACGCGCTCCTTGGCGTAGGCGGTGGCCTTCTCCAGGGCGAAGCGGGCCAGGCCGAGGGAGAAGGCGGCGGCCATGATCCGCTCGGGGTTGAGCCCGGCGAAGAGCTGCGCGAGGCCGCCGTTCTCGTCGCCCACCAGCGCGTCGGCGGGCAGCTTGACGTCGTCGATGAACACCTGGAACTGGTTCTCCGGGGAGACGATCTCCATCGGGATCGCCCGGGCCTCGAAGCCCTCGGCGTCGGTCGGCACGACGAAGAGGCACGGCTTGAGCCGGCCGGTGCGGGCGTCCTCGGTGCGGGCCACGACCAGCACGTTCTGCGCCTCGTCGATGCCCGAGATCCAGATCTTGCGGCCGTTGAGCACCCAGCCGTCGCCGTCGCGGCGCGCGGTGGTGGTGATGTTGTGGGTGTTGGTGCCGGCGTCGGGCTCGGTGATGGCGAAGGCCATGGTGCCGGTGCCGTCGCACAGCCCGGGCAGCCAGCGCTGCTTCTGCTCCTCGGTGCCGTAGCGGCTGATGATCGTGCCGCAGATCGCGGGGCTGACCACCATGAGCAGCAGCGGGCAGCCCTGGGCGGCGAGCTCCTCGCAGACCGCGGCGATGTCGCCGATGCCGCCGCCCCCGCCGCCGTACTGCTCGGGGATGTTGATGCCGAGGTAGCCGTTCTTGCCGATCTCGAGCCACAGGTCGGTGGTCTTTCCGCCGGAGCGGGCCTTCTCGGTGAAGTACTCCCGCCCGTACTTCGCGGCGAGCCGGGCGACCTGGGTGCGCAGCTCGCGGCGCTCCTCGGTCTCGGTGAAAGCGGTGGTGGTGGGCTGGACCTGCGTGGTCATGCGACCTCTCCTTCGACGACGGCGAGAACCTCTCCGGCGGCGACCTGCGCGCCGGGCTGGACGGTGATCCGGGCGAGCGTGCCGTCGGCGGGCGCACTCACGGTGTGCTGCATCTTCATGGCCTCGAGCACCAGCACGGGCTGGCCCGCGACGACGGCCTGACCCTCCTCGACGGCGACGCTGACGACGGTGCCGGGCATGGGGGCCAGCAGGGAGCCGGCCGCGACCTGCTCGGCGGGGTCGACGAACCGCGGCACCCGCACCAGCCGGGCGTGACCTCCCGGCCCGTCGACGTCGACGACCTCGCGACCGCTCGGGCCCGACACCGCCACGGCGTACGACGAGCGCAGCCCGTCGCGCTCCAGGACCACCTCGGTCGGCCCGGCCGCGACGACGGTGCAGCCCTCCACGGTGTAGCCGTCGCGCCCGCCCCACCACTCCACGACGACCGGCTCGCCGGCGTGGTCGAGCTCGGTGCGCTGCGGCTGGCTCACGACGCTGCGCCAGGCCACCGGGATGCGGCCCTGCACCCGCCGGGCGGCGCGGGCCTGCTCGGCCAGCGCCAGCGCGGCGGCGACGGGCGCCCCCGGGTCGGCGGCGGGGGCGAGCGCCGGGTGGTCGGTGAGGAAGGCCGTGCTGAGGTCTCCCGCCACGAAGTCGGGTGAGCGCAGCACCTGCACGAGCAGGTCGCGGTTGGTCACCACGCCGTGCACCCGGGTGCGGGCCAGGGTGTCGGCCAGCCGGCGCACGGCCTGCTCGCGGGTCGGCGCCCAGGCGATCACCTTGGCCAGCATCGCGTCGTAGTGGGTGGACACCTCGCTGCCGCCGGCGAAGCCGGCGTCGAGGCGCACGCCGGGGCGGTTGAGCAGGTCGAAGCGGGCGTCGACGCCGGGCACCTCGAGCACGCTCAGCGGTCCGCTCTGCGGCTGGTAGTCGGCGGCGGGGTCCTCGGCGTAGAGGCGCACCTCGACGGCGTGGCCGTAGGTCTCGCCGATGGCGCGGGGGTCGGGCACGCCGCCCTCGGCCACGGTGAGCTGGAGGTCGACCAGGTCGACGCCGTGGACCAGCTCGGTGACCGGGTGCTCGACCTGGAGGCGGGTGTTCATCTCCAGGAAGAAGAAGCGCTCCGTGGCGGGGTCGTAGAGGAACTCCACGGTGCCGGCGCCGCGGTAGTCGATCGCGGCGGCGGCCGCACGGGCGGCCTCGTGCAGGGCACCGCGCACGGCGTCGGGCAGGCCCGGCGCCGGCGACTCCTCGACCACCTTCTGGTGGCGCCGCTGCACCGAGCAGTCGCGCTCGCCGAGCACGAGGACGCCGTCGCGGTGGCCCACGACCTGCACCTCGACGTGGCGCCCGCGCTCGACGTAGGGCTCCATGAAGACCGTGCCGTCGCCGAAGGCCGACTGCGCCTCGGCCCGGGCCCGCTCGACCTCGCCGGGCAGGTCGGCCAGGTCGCGCACGACCCGCATGCCGCGCCCGCCGCCGCCCGCGGAGGCCTTGACCAGCAGCGGCAGGTCGGCGTCGGCGGCGTCGTCGACGGAGTGGTTGCGCAGCACCGGCACCCCGGCGGCCTCCATCAGCCGCTTCGACTCGATCTTGGAGCCCATCTGCTCGATGGAGGAGGGGTCGGGCCCGACCCAGGTGAGGCCGGCGTCGAGGACGGCGCGGGCGAAGTCGGCGCTCTCGGAGAGGAAGCCGTAGCCGGGGTGCACGGCGTCGGCGCCGCTGGCGCGCGCCGCCTCCAGCAGCAGGTCGACGCGCAGGTAGGTCTCCGCGGGCGTGGAGCCCGGCAGCCGTACGGCGACGTCGGCCTCCCCGACGTAGGGCAGCGCCGCGTCGGCGTCGGAGTGCACCGCGACCGTCGAGACGCCCAGGCGGCGGCAGGTGGCGAAGACGCGGCTGGCGATCTCGGCGCGGTTGGCGACGAGGAGACGGGTGATCACGGGAGGCCTCTCGGGGACGGTGCTGCGGGCACGGCGGTCGGCACGGGGCGGGTCACGGGCGCCTCACATCCGGAAGACGCCGAAGCGGTCGGTGCCGCGGAAGGCGCTGCTGTCGATGACCGAGAGGCAGATGCCCAGGACCGTGCGGGTGTCGCGCGGGTCGATGACGCCGTCGTCGTAGAGCATCCCGGAGAGGAAGTAGGGCAGCGACTGCTCCTCGATCTGGGCCTCCACCACCTGCTTGACGCCGGCGAAGCCGTCGGCGTCGAAGGTCTGCCCGCGCGACTCCGCCGACTGGCGGGCCACGATCTCCATGACGCCGGCGAGCTGGGCGGGGCCCATCACCGCCGACTTGGCCGAGGGCCAGGTGAAGAGGAAGCGAGGGTCGTAGGCGCGACCGTTCATGCCGTAGTTGCCGGCACCGTAGGAGGCGCCCATGATCACCGTCAGGTGCGGCACGGTGGAGTTGGAGATGGCGTTGATCATCATCGCGCCGTGCTTGATGATGCCGCCCTGCTCGTACTCCTTGCCGACCATGTAGCCGGTGGTGTTGTGCAGGAAGAGCAGCGGGGTGTCGGTCTGGTTGGCCAGCTGCACGAATTGCGTGGCCTTTTGCGCCTCCTCGCTGAAGAGCACGCCCTGGGCGTTGGCGAGGATGCCGACCGGGTGGCCGTGGATGCTGGCCCAGCCGGTGACCAGCGACGTGCCGTAGAGCGGCTTGAACTCGTCGAAGGCCACGCCGTTGGTCGCGCCGACGCCGTCGACGACGCGCGCGATCACCTCGCGGGGGTCGAAGGGCTCCTTGAGGTCGCTGGGGATCAGGTCGAGCAGACCGTCGGGGTCGTGGTCGGGCTCGGCGTACGCCGGGTCCGCGGCGGCCCCGGAGCCGCCGGCCTTGCGCCAGTTCAGCCGGGCCACGATGCGCCGGCCGATGCGGATCGCGTCGCGCTCGTCCTCGGCGAGGTAGTCGGCCAGGCCGGAGGTGCGCGCGTGCATCTCCGCGCCGCCCAGCGACTCGTCGTCGGACTCCTCGCCGGTGGCCATCTTCACCAGCGGCGGACCGCCCAGGAAGACCTTGGCCTGCTCGCGCACCATCACGGTGTAGTCGCTCATGCCGGGCACGTAGGCGCCACCCGCGGTGGAGTTGCCGAAGACCAGCGCCACCGTGGGCAGCTTCATCGCCGAGCTGCGGGTGATGTCGCGGAAGGTCCTGCCGCCCGGGATGAAGATCTCCTTCTGGGTCGGCAGGTCGGCGCCGCCGGACTCCACGAGGGCGATCGTGGGCAGGCCGTTCTCCTCGGCGATCTGGTGGGCCCGGAAGGCCTTCTTGACCGTCCAGGGGTTGCTGGCGCCGCCCTTCACGGTGGGGTCGTTGGCGGTGATCATGCACTCGACGCCCTCGACCACCCCGATGCCGGTGACCATGCTGGCGCCGACGGCGAAGTCGGAGCCCCAGCCCGCCAGCGGGCTGAGCTCGAGGAAGGCCGAGCCCTCGTCGACCAGCAGCTCGATGCGCTCGCGGGGCAGCAGCTTGCCGCGGGCGTGGTGGCGTGCGACGTACTTCTCCCCGCCGCCGGCGACCGCCTTGGCGTGCTCGGCGGCCAGGGCCTCGAGCTTGGCCAGCATGGCCTCGCGGTGGGTGGGCCGGGCGTCGGACGGCGTCGTGCTCACACCGTTGCTCGCCTCGGGGGCCGCGCTCATCGGGCGTAGCCCAGCAGCTTGGCGGCCAGGTCGGTGAGCACCTCGGTGGCACCACCGCCGATGGGCAGGATGCGGGCGTCGCGGTAGTGGCGCTCGACCTCGCTGCCGTGCATGTAGCCCGCGCCGCCGTGGAGCTGGACGGCCTCGTGGCACACCGCGGTGGCGGCGTCGCAGGCGGTCTGCTTGGCCAGGCAGGCCTCGGCGATGACACTCTCGCCGGCGACGTGGCGGCGCACGACCTCGTGGGTGTAGGCGCGGGCCACCTCGACCTGGCGGTGCATCTCGACGAGCTTGTGGCGCACGACCTGGTTGGCCACCAGCGGCTTGCCGAAGGTCTCGCGCTCGCGGCACCACGCGGCGGTGAGGGCCAGCGAGCGGGCGGCGATGCCGTAGGCGTGCACGGCCAGGGCGATCCGCTCGACCACGAACTGCTCGGCGATGAGGTAGAAGCCGGCGTTCTCCTCCCCCACCAGGTGCGACACCGGCACGCGCACGTCGACGTAGGACAGCTCGGCGGTGTCGGAGCAGTGCCAGCCCATCTTGGCCAGCGAGCGGTCGACGGTGAGGCCCGGCGTGCCCTTCTCCACCACGAGCAGGCTGAGGCCGGCGTGGCCCTCGCCGCCGGTGCGCACCGCGGTGGTGACGAAGTCGCCGCGCACCGCGGAGGTGATGAAGGTCTTGGCGCCGTTGACGACGTAGTGGTCGCCGTCGCGGCGTGCGGTGGTGCGGATGCCGGCGACGTCGGAGCCGCCGCCGGGCTCGGTGACGCCGAGGGAGCCGATGAGCTCGCCGGCCAGGGTGGGCCGCACGAAGCGGTCGACCAGGTCGGGCGAGCCGTGGGCGGCGATGTGGGGCAGCGCGATGCCGCCGGTGAACAGCGCCGACATCAGCCCGCTGGAGGCGCCGGCGGCGAACATCGCCTCCTGCAGCGCCACCGAGTGCTCCAGGTCGCCGCCCTGGCCGCCGACCTCCTCGGCGAAGGAGACGCCGAGCAGGCCCTGCCGGGCCGCGGCGCGGTGCAGCGCGCGCGGCACCTCGCCGGCGTCCTCCCAGGCCTGCAGGTGGGGCGCCACCTCGCGGCGCACGAACTCCGCCGCGGTCTCGCGCAGCGCCTGCAGCTCCTCGGCGCGCGTCGCGCCCCGGTCGGTCGCGGGGTCGGCGGCGGGGTCGGTCAGCGTGGTCACAGCAGTCCCTCCTGGACGTGGACGGAGCGGGAGCGGACCCACTCCCCGAGGCCCTTGGCCTGCGGGTCGAAGCGGGTGGAGGCGGCGACGCCGCGGCCGAGCAGGCCGTGGATGACGACGTTGACGGCGCCGAGGTGGGGCAGCAGGTGGATCTCGACGGCGTCGGGCGCCAGGTCGGCGGCCTCCGGCACCAGCTCGCGGACCTTGCGCGGGCTCATCACCTTGGCCAGCCAGGTCACCCGGGCGTCGTAGCGCGGGGAGCCGTCGCGGGCGACCCACAGCCCGATGTTGGCGTCGCCGCCCTTGTCGCCCGAGCGGGCGTGCACGAAGCTGCCCAGCGGCATCCGACGGTTGAGGGTGTCGGCCGGGGCGGGGTAGGGCGAGGGGCGACGGCCCGCGTCGTGGTCGGCCTCGGAGAAGTCGACCGGGTCGGGCACGACCTCGCGGCGGCCGTCGGCGTGCACGACCGTGTGGGCGACCGCGGCGCGCTCGACGTACGCCGGTCGGTAGACGCCGTAGGGGGTGGGCTGCGGCGGGGGGCCGGTCAGGGTGAAGCCGGCGTACGACGCGAGCGCCAGCTCGACCGCGGGGCCGGTGAACGCCTTGGCGCACGGGCCTGCCGCGGGGTCCATGACGGTGCAGCGCAGCAGCACCGAGGCGGCCTCCTCGGTGGGGGCGTTGGGCTGCGGCTGGGCGAGCTGCGACCAGGTCACGCTCTGCGCGCTCAGCCGCGGCTCGAGCTGCGCGCGCACCCAGGCGGCCTTGGCCTCGGTGTCGAGGCCGGTGAGCACCAGCTCGATGCTGTTGCGCCAGCCGCCGAGCTCGTTGACGCAGACCTTGAGCCGCTCGGGCGGGGCCTGGCCGGTGACCCCGGAGACCGCGACCCGGTCGGGGCCGACCTGCTCGAGACGCACGGAGTCGAGGTGGGTGGTGACGTCGGGTCCGAGGTAGCGGGTGGACTGGATCTCGTAGACCAGCTGGGCGGTGACGGTGTCGCAGGTGACCGCGCCGCCGGTGCCGTCGGGCTTGGTGATCACCGAGCCGCCGTCGGCGGCGAGCTCGGCGACGGGGAAGCCGAGCGGCACCGCGGGGTCCATGCCCGCCTCGAGCAGGGCGCGGAAGCCGCTGAAGTTGCCGCCGGTGGCCTGCGTGCCGCACTCGAGCACGTGACCGGCGACCACGGCACCGGCGAGCGCGTCGTGGTCGGTCGGGGCCCAGCCGAAGTGGGCGACCGCGGGGCCGAGCACGAGGGAGGCGTCGGTGACACGGCCGGTGACCACGACGTCGGCGCCCTCGCGCAGGGCGGCGGCGATGCCGAAGCCGCCGAGGTAGGCGTTGGCGGTGAGCGCGTCGTGCCAGCCGTGCTCGCGGGCCTCCGCCCGCAGGTCGTCGCCCTCGACGTGGGCGACCGCGGGGTCCAGGCCCAGGCCGCGGGCGACCTCGCGGACCTTCTCGGCCAGGCCGGCGGGGTTGAGGCCGCCGGCGTTGGCGACGATCCGCACCCCGCGCTCCAGGGCGAGGCCCAGGCTCTCCTCGAGCTGGCGCACGAAGGTGCGCGCGTAGCCCAGCGCCGGGTCCTTCATCGTGTCCTTGCCGAGGATGAGCATGGTCAGCTCGGCGAGGTAGTCACCGGTGAGCACGTCGAGGTGGCGGCCCCGGGTGGTGCCCTCGACCATCTCGCGCATCGCGCTGAGGCGGTCGCCGTAGAAGCCGGAGCAGTTGCCGACCAGCAGGGTGCCGGGCGTGCCGGGGGCCGCAGTGGTGGCGGGGGTGGCGCCGGGGGCCGGGTCGGAGGTCATCGCTTCTCGCGTCCCTCGCCCGCGGGGCCGGCGAAGGCCTGGGCGATGTCGAGCCAGTGGTCGGCCTCGGCGCCCTCGGCGACCAGGGCGGTGTCGCCGCGGTGCACCCGCTGGGTGACGAGCAGGCAGAAGTCGAGGGCCGGCCCGGTGACCCGCTGCGCGGCGTCGTCGGGGCCCCAGGCCCAGGTCTCGCCCGAGGGCGAGGTCAGCTCGACGCGCACCGCCTCGGTGGGAGCGGGCTCGCCGTGCACGGAGTGGGCGAAGCCGCGGGTGCGCACGCCGAGGTGGGCGACGTGGCGGATCCGGTCGCTGGGCGGCGGGGTGGTGCCGAGCGCCTCGTGGACGTCCTGGGCGTGGGCCCAGGTCTCCATGAAGCGCGCCGTGCCCATCGAGGTCGGCGACATCGGCGGGCCGAACCACGGCATCCGCTGCCCTGCCGGCACCGCGCGCAGCGCCTCGGCCAGCCCCGCGCGGGCGGCGTCCCACCGCGCGAGCAGCTCGGCCGGCGGGAGGGCGGCCAGGGCGAGGGCGGCCTCGTCGACGAAGCGGTCGGGGTCGCCGAGCGCGCCGGTGACGACCTCGTCCCACGCCGCCTTCCCCTCGGGGGTGCCGGCCCGGGCCGAGAGGGCGGCGACCTCGTCGGTCCACAGCAGGTGGCCGACCTGGGTGGCCACGCTCCAGCCGGGCGCCGGGGTGGGCGTGGCCCAGCCGGCGGCGTCGAGGTCGGCCACCGTCGCGCGCAGCAGGTCGCCCTCGGCGCGCAGGTCCGCGAGGAGCGCGTCGAGGAGGCCGCCGGCGGGCTGGGCGGGCGGCGGAGCCACCGCACCGGCCGACGAGGCGGGCGGGCTGTCCGGGGTGCTGGTCATCGGGGCTCCTGCGGGTCGGC
>NZ_CAKASO010000025.1:0-58196 GCF_916862475.1 Nocardioides sp. Leaf374 | reverse complement strand
CTGGGGGGCCGCCGGGGCGGCGCCCGGGCGCTGCCCGGCCGGGGGGGCCTGGCGCGGCGCCTGGCCGGTCGCGCGACCAGGGGCCGACCCGGGAGCATCCGTGGCCACCGGGATCACCTGGGTCTTGTCGGCGTCCTGGGAACGGCGCTCCGAGTCGTCGTCGAAGATGGACAGGCCCTGGTCGCTCATGGGTGGAAACCTCTTCCGGGTGGTGGGGGCTGGTGCCTCTCCATCCTCCCGCATGCGAGGCCCCGAACCCACCCCGACGCGGCGTGGCTCAGCGTTTACTCAGCGCGTGTCGGGGTGGGCCGGGTCGACGGGCCTCCTCAGACGCCGCGGAAGCGGTTGATCGCCTCGATGTGACGGGCCCGCATCTCGGTGTCGCGCACGCCCAGTCCCTCCTCGGGGGCCAGCGCGAGCACGCCGACCTTGCCCTGGTGGGCGTTCTTGTGCACGTCGAGAGCGGCCTGGCCGACCTCCTCGAGGCCGTAGGTCCGCGACAGCGTCGGGTGGATCATGCCCTTGGCGATGAGGCGGTTGGCCTCCCACGACTCGCGGTAGTTGGCGAAGTGCGAGCCGACGATGCTCTTGAGGTTCATCCACAGGTAGCGGTTGTCGTACTGGTGCATGTAGCCGCTGGTGGAGGCGCAGGTGACGATCGTGCCGCCCTTGCGCGCGGCGTAGACGCTGGCGCCGAAGGTCTCGCGGCCGGGGTGCTCGAAGACGATGTCGACGTCCTCGCCGCCGGTGAGCTCACGGATCCTCGCCCCGAGGCGACGCCACTCCTTCTGGTCCTGGGTGTGCTCGTCCTTCCAGAACTTCCAGTTCTCCTCGGAGCGGTTGATGATGTGCTCGGCGCCCATGGCGCGGCAGATGTCGGCCTTCTCCTCGTTGGAGACCACGCAGATCGGCGTGGCGCCACCGTTGAGGGCGTACTGCGTCGCGAAGCCGCCCAGGCCGCCCGAGGCGCCCCAGATGAGGACGTTGTCGCCCTGCTTCATGCCCGCGCCGTTGCGCGAGACCAGCTGGCGGTAGGCGGTGGAGTTGACCAGGCCGGGGGAGGCGGCCTCCTCCCAGGTCAGGTGGGCCGGCTTGGGCATGAGCTGGTTGGACTTCACCAGCGCGACCTCGGCCAGGCCGCCGAAGTTGGTCTCGAAGCCCCAGATCCGCTGCTCGGGGTCGAGCATCGTGTCGTTGTGGCCGTCGGGGCTCTCCAGCTCCACCGACAGGCAGTGCGCGACCACCTCGGCGCCGGGCTTCCAGGAGTTCACGCCGGGACCGGTGGCGAGCACGACGCCGGCCAGGTCGGAGCCGACGATGTGGTACGGCAGGTCGTGACGCTTGGTCAGCGGCGAGATCTTGCCGTAGCGCTCGAGGAAGCCGAAGGTCGAGACCGGCTCGAAGATCGAGGTCCACACGGTGTTGTAGTTGATCGCCGAGGCCATCACGGCCACCAGCGCCTCGCCGGGGCCGAGCTCGGGGAAGGGCACGTCGTCGACGTGCAGGGACTTGCGCGGGTCCTTGTCGCGGCTGGCGACGCCCTCGAACATGTCCTGCTCGTCCTTGTGCACCGTCACGGCGCGGTAGGACTCGGGCAGGGGCAGGTGGGCGAAGTCTTCGCTGGCGGTGTCGCCGGCGAGGACGGCGTCGAGGATGTTCTGCACGTCGGCTCCTGTGCGGGGTCGGGGAGGTGCGGGTGACGGCGTCGGACCCGAGGGCGGGCCGACGTCTGGCGAACATTACTGTCCGGTAACCGGTCAGGCGACCGATGTGTTGGAGGTCTCAGCCCCGCTCAGGGTGGCGGGCCGAGGTGGGCGGGCGGTTGGTGGCGCCCGCCGAGCAGTGCGGTGCGGTGCGGTCAGTGCGCCGGGCGCGCGGCCGGCTCCACCAGCTCGACGAGCACGCCGCCGGCGTCCTTGGGGTGCACGAAGTTGATGCGGGAGTCGGAGGTGCCGCGGCGCGGCTCGTCGTAGAGCATCCGCAGGCCCCGCTCACGCAGGACCGCGCTGACGGCCTCGACGTCGGTGACGCGGTAGGCGACCTGCTGGCAGCCCGGGCCGGAGCGGTCGAGGTACTTGGCGATGGTGGAGGTCTCGTCGAGCGGCGCGAGCAGCTGCACGCACGACCCGGAGTCGCCCACGGCCATCATGGCCTCGCGCACGCCCTGCTCGGCGTTGGTCTCCTCGTGGGCCAGGCGCATGCCGAAGGTGTCGCGGTAGAACGCGATGGCCTCGTCGAGGTCGGGCACGGCCATGCCGACGTGGTCGATGGCGGTGAAGAGGTGGTCGGGGATGCCGAGCGGGCTGGCGCCGCTGTCCTGGGTCTGGCTCATGGCGTCATGGTCGTACGCCGCGCCGCGCGCCGCGACCGCTTGTGACGCGCGCCTCACGAGGTGGGGACTCGGACACCCTCGCCCCCGATGTGACTCGTCGGTATCTTGCTCGCATCGGGCCCGTCTCCGCCGGTCCGAGCACCGACCCGCTGGAGGAACCCATGTCCGACCACGCCGCCCCGTCGAGCTCGCCGACCGTCATCGTCGCGGGAGCCCGCACCCCGATCGGCCGTCTCCTGGGAGGGCTGAAGGACCTGAGCGCCGCCGACCTCGGCGGGGTCGCGATCAAGGGCGCCCTCGAGAAGGCCGGCGTCTCCGGAGACCAGGTCGACTACCTCATCATGGGCCAGGTCATCCAGGCCGGCGCGGGCCAGAACCCCGCCCGCACCGCCGGTGTGGCCGCGGGGCTGCCCATGAGCCTGCCCTCGATCACCATCAACAAGGTCTGCCTCTCCGGTCTCAACGCCATCGCGATGGCCGACCAGATGGTCCGCGCCGGCGAGGCCGACGTGGTGGTGGCCGGCGGCATGGAGTCGATGACCAACGCCCCCCACTTCCTGCCCAAGTCGCGCGAGGGCATCAAGTTCGGCGACGTCAAGCTCGTCGACTCGATGGCCTACGACGCCCTCTTCGACCAGTTCACCTCCCAGGCGATGGGTCTGCTCACCGAGGAGCGCAACGCCGCCGACGAGAACCTCACCCGCGAGGAGCAGGACGAGTTCTCCGCGCTGTCGCACCAGAAGGCCGCCGCGGCCTGGAAGAACGGCGTCTTCGACGAGGAGGTCGTGCCCGTCTCGATCCCTCAGCGCAAGGGCGACCCGGTGGTCGTCTCCGCCGACGAGGGCGTGCGCGGCGAGACCACCGCCGAGTCCCTCGGGCGCCTGCGTCCCGCCTTCTCCATGACGGGCACCGTCACGGCGGGCTCGGCCTCGCAGATCTCCGACGGCGCCTGCGCGGTCGTGGTGATGAGCAAGGCGAAGGCCGAGGAGCTCGGGCTGGACTACCTCTGCGAGATCGGCGCCCACGGCATGGTCGCGGGCCCCGACTCCACCCTGCAGCTCCAGCCGGCCAACGCCACCGCCCTGGCCTGTCGCAAGGAGGGCATCGAGCCCACCGACCTCGACCTCGTGGAGTTCAACGAGGCCTTCGCCGCGGTCGGCATCTCCTCGGCGCGCGCCCTGGGCCTGCCCGACGAGAAGGTCAACGTCAACGGCGGGGCGATCGCGCTCGGCCACCCGGTGGGCATGTCGGGGGCACGCGTGGTGCTGCACCTCGCCCTCGAGCTCAAGCGGCGCGGCGGCGGCACCGGCGCGGCCGCGCTCTGCGGCGGCGGCGGCCAGGGCGACGCCCTGATCGTGCGCGTCCCGAGCAGCTGAGCCCCGACGCCCCGCGACCCGGGGGTCGGCGCCGCGCGGCGTCGGTCCCCGACCTGGTCGCGGCCGCCCGCGAGGGTCAGCCTCGGGCGGTGGCCCGGCTGATCTCGATGGTCGAGGACGAGTCGCCCGCGCTGCGCGAGGTGATGGCGGCGCTGGCCCCGCACACCGGCCGCGCCCAGGTCGTGGGGCTGACCGGCTCGCCCGGGGTCGGCAAGTCGACCTCCACCAACGCGCTGGTCACGCGGCTGCGCGCCGCGGGCAAGCGGGTCGGCGTGCTCGCGGTCGACCCCAGCTCGCCGTTCTCCGGCGGTGCGCTGCTCGGAGACCGGATCCGGATGTCGGACCACGCCTCCGACCCGGGCGTCTACATCCGCTCCATGGCCGCCCGCGGCCACCTCGGCGGTCTGGCCTGGAGCACTCCGCAGGCGATCCGGGTGCTCGACGCCGCCGGGTGCGACGTGGTGCTCGTCGAGACCGTGGGCGTCGGCCAGAGCGAGGTCGAGGTCGCGGCGCGCGCCGACACCACGCTGGTGCTGCTGGCCCCCGGCATGGGCGACGGCATCCAGGCCGCCAAGGCCGGGATCCTCGAGATCGGTGACGTCTACGTCGTGAACAAGGCCGACCGCGACGGCGCCGACCAGGTGCGCCGCGACCTGCGGGGCATGCTGTCGATGGCCGACCGCCCCGCCGGCGCCTGGCGGCCCCCGGTGGTCGCCACCGTCGCGTCCAGCGGCGACGGCGTCGACGAGGTCGTCGCCGAGCTCGACCGCCACCACGCCTGGCTGCACGAGACCGGCGAGCTGCGGCGTCGACGTACGCGTCGGGCGCGCGAGGAGGTCGTCGCGATCGCCGTCACCGCGCTGCGCCGCAGCTGGGGCGACGTCGACGGACGCTCGGAGCTCGACGCCCTCGCCGAGGCCGTCGCCGCGGGGGAGAGCGATCCCTACGCCGCGGCCGACCGGCTGCTCGGCGCGCCTGCTCCGTGACGGGTGTGGCTGCTGGTAGGCATGTGCCGTCCTGTGGACGCGCGGCGCCGAGCCGCTGACGTCCGCCGCTCACCGCTCGAGAACAGACAGGTTGGTCGACGATGAAGAAGGTGGTCATCGCCCTGGTCGTGGTGTTCCTGGGCTTCTGGATGTTCACCGACCCGCGCGGGCTGGCCGACGCCGCCGGCGGCGCCGGGGGGCAGATCGCGGCGTGGACCGGCGACTTCTTCTCCGCGCTCATCAGGTTCGTCGGCGAGCTGGGCTGAGCCGTGGGTCTGCTCCGCAGCTGGGGCGACCCCCAGATCCACAAGCACCTCCTGCGCGACGAGGGCGAGGTCATCGTCGACGAGGTGCTGCACCACTGGACGGCCTACGTGCGCCCGGTGCTCGAGGGGGTGCTCGGTCTCGTGGTGCTCGTCGGGGCGGCCTTCGTGCCGATGGGTGCCGCCTGGGTGCTGCTCGTGGGGGCCTTCGTGCTGCTGCTGCGGGCCGGGTGGGGAGTGCTGCGCGAGCACCGCGACCGCTTCGTCATCACCAACATGCGCGTCTTCCGCGTCCACGGGGTGCTCTCGAGCAACCTCGCCACCATGCCGCTGAGCCGCATCCTCGACATCACCGTGGTCAAGCCGCTGCACGGGCGGCTCCTCGGCTTCGGCCACTTCGTCTTCGAGTCGGCGGCCCAGGAGCAGGGCCTGCGCGACGTGAGGTACGTCGGTCGCCCCGACGAGCGCGACCTCGCGATCCAGCGCGTCGTGCAGCGCTCCGGCCTGCGCGGCCCGCGCGTCAACTGAGACCGGCCTTCCCTAGGATTGGCCCCATGACGCAGCAGCCGTTCTCCCGCCCCGGTGCCATCGACCTCTCGGCCCTCAAGCGGCCCGCGCCCGCGGCGCCCGCCGCACCGGCCGCCCCCGGGGCCCCGGGCGGTGCCGGGGGCCCGGCCGCGGGGGGCGCGGGCGGCTCGTCCTACGCCGTGGAGGTGACCGAGGAGAGCTTCCAGGCCGTCGTCGAGCAGTCGATGACCGCGCCGGTGCTGCTCGTCTTCTACTCCCGCACCCGCATGCCCGAGAGCGGCCAGTTGGCCGACGACCTCGCGACGCTCTCGGCGGAGTTCGAGGGCCGCTTCCTCGCCGGCCTCGTCGACATCGACGCCGCCCCCGGCATCGCCCAGGCCATGCAGATCCCCTCGATCCCGCTGGTCGTGGCCGTGCTCGACGGCCGCCCCGCGCCGCTCTTCCAGGACGTGCTGCCGCTCGAGGAGCTGCGCACCGCGCTCACCCAGGTCGTGCAGCAGCTCACCGCCCAGGGCATGACCGGTCGCCACCAGCCCCGCGGTGCCCAGGCCGAGCCCGGCGCGGAGGGCGAGGAGGAGCCCGCCGTCGACCCCCGCTACGCCCCCGCCCAGGACGCCCTGGCCGCCGGCGACGTCGACCGGGCGGTCGCGGAGTACCAGAAGCTGGTCTCGGCCAACCCCGCCGACGCCGAGGCCGCGGCCGGCCTGGCCATGGCCACGGTCCTCCAGCGCACCCAGGGCGTCGACGAGGCCGCCGTGCGCGCCGACGCCGACGCGCGCCCCGACGACGTCGACGCCCAGACCCTCGTCGCCGACCTCGACCTGGTGCTGGGACAGGTCGACGAGGCCTTCGCGCGGCTGGTCGAGCTGGTGCGGCGTACGACGGGCGACGAGCGCACCGCCGCGCGCGAGCACCTCCTCGGGCTCTTCGCGGCCGTGGGCAACGACGACCCGCGCGTGCTGCGCGGGCGCCAGGGCCTCGCCAACGCCCTCTTCTGAGGGGTGAGGAGCCGGTGACCCCGCTGGGCTTCGGGCAGGGCGTGGCCTACCTCGGCCGCGGCTTCGCCATGTGGCGGCGCCGGCCCGGGCTGATGGCCCTCGGCATGGTGCCGGCGCTGATCGTGCTCGTCGTGGTGGTCGCCGCGCTGGTGGGGCTGCTGCTCACCGTCGACGACCTCGTGGGGTGGGCCACGCCCTTCGCCGACGGCTGGGCCGACGTCGCCCGGGTCGCGCTGCGCGTCGGGCTCGGGGTGCTGGTGGTGCTGGGCTTCCTGCTGGTCGCCTCGCTGACCTTCACCGGCCTCACGCTGGCGGTCGGTGACCCCTTCTACGAGCGGATCTGGCGGGAGACCGAGACCATGCTCGGGGGCGAGGCTCCCGGAGACGGGCTGGGCTTCTGGCGCTCCGCGCGCGATGCGGGCGTGCTCGTGGGGCTGGGCCTGGTGACCGGCCTGCTGGTGCTGCTGATCGGCCTGCTGCCCGTGGTGGGCGCCGTGGTCGGCGCCGTGCTCGGGGTCGTGGTCTCCGGGCGGCTGCTGGCCGCCGAGCTGGTCTCGCGGCCCCTGGAGGCCCGCGGCATCGACCGGCACGGGCGGCGGGCGCTGCTGCGCGAGCACCGCGCCGCGCTGCTCGGCCTCGGCACCGCCACCCAGCTGTGCTTCCTGGTGCCCCTGGGCGCCGTGGTCGTCATGCCGGCCGCGGTGGTCGCCTCCACCTGCCTGGCCCGCGACGCCCTCGACGCCGCTGCCGCCCGCCCGGTGGGCGGCTGAGGAAGGCCGCAGCTCGTCCACAGCCCAGGCGCAGCGTGCTCGCGACGGTCGTCCGCCTCGGCGACCATGGGGCATGCCTCTGGACCGGGACGAGCTCGACCACCTGCTCGACCGCGTGCAGGACCGCATGGTCTCGCGCCGGCAGATCCTGGCTCTCGGCGGTGCCGACCACGACATCGCCCGCCTGGTCCGGCGACGTGAGCTCGTGGCCGTGCACCCCGGTGCGTTCGTGGCGCACACCGGGCTGCCCACCTGGCGGCAACGGGCGTGGTGTGCGGTGCACGCACGGTGGCCGGCCGCCCTGGCGCGCGAGTCGGCGCTGCCCGGACCGCCGGCCGACGCCCCGATCCAGATCGCGGTCGACCACCGCCGCACGGTCAGGCCGTTGGCCGGTGTCGTGGTGCACCGCACGGCGGACCTGGAGGGTCGCGTGCTCTGGCAGGCGACTCCGCCGCGGGTCCGGCGCGAGCACGCGGTGATCGACGTGATCGCCGGGGAGGACCCCGCCCGCCACTTCGGCGTGCTGGCCGCGGCCTGTCACGACCGGCAGACCACCCCGGAACGCGTCAGGGCGGCGCTCGACGCCCGGGGAAGGATGCGCGGTCGCGGGGTCATCGAGGCGATGCTGGACGACCTGACCGCGGGCGCCTGCTCCACCCTCGAGCGTGCGTTCTGGGAGCGGGTGGAGCGGCCCCACGGCCTCCCGACGGGCGCACGCCAGGTTCGTGCCGGTGCGGGCGAGGTCGCCACCGTGCGTGACGTGGAGTACCTGGGGCTCGGCGTGGTGGTCGAGCTCGACGGTCGGGCGTTCCACGCCGACCGTGCCGCCTGGGACGCCGACCACCAGCGCGACCTCGAGGCACTGGTCTCCGGGCGGAGCACGGTGCGGCTCACCTGGGGTCAGGTGACCGCAGCACCGTGTCGTACGGCGGGCCACCTGGCCGCGCTGCTGCGCCGCGCTGGTTGGTCCGGCGCGTCACGACGGTGCCCGCGGTGCCCGCCGGGCGAGGCGCCGCCGCGTTGACTCGTGGATCGCACACACCTGGTGCGTGGGATCCACGAGCGGTCGGTGCCTGAGCGGCTCGTCCGCCCTCAGCGGCCGCTCTCGGTGTACGCCGGGGCGCCGGTGGGGTCGGCGACACGGGCCAGGGCGGCCTCGACGCGGCGCGCGGTGAAGTCGGCGCAGTGCTCGCGGACCTCCGCGGGGGTGCAGAACTGCGCGGAGCGGATCTCGCGGGCCTGCTCGACGATCGAGGCGGTGATCGAGGCGGGGTGGACGCCGCCGTCGTAGACCAGGCAGAGCGCGTCGTCCCACCCGCTCCACGGGGGCAGCCAGTCGGTCAGCAGCAGGTCGCCGGCGGGGATCTGCAGCGCGAGCTCCTCCTCGACCTCGCGGGTGACGGCCTCGCGGGGCGCCTCGCCGACCTCGACGACCCCGCCGGGCAGGTCCCAGTCCTGCTTGTAGGTGAGGCGGCACAGCAGCACGCGCCCCTCCTCGTCGCGCACCAGCATCTGGCTGATGGCGCGCTTGCGCGGCAGGAAGGAGTTGAGCAGCTCGCGGAAGCCGGCCGGCTCGTGCACCGGGGTGTCGGTGGCCAGGCGGGCGTAGACGACGCGGTCCACGGGCCCGCCGTCGAGGGTCACCCCGCGCATCACGCCCTCGCGGCGCATGCCCGACCAGGTGGCCAGACGCTGGCCGCCCTCGTCGTCGGGGTCCACCAGGGCCTCCACCCGCGGGTGGTCGACCAGGGCGGCGGCGACCTCGCGGCGCACGACGTCGACGTTCTCGCCGGGCTCCCAGCTGATCCGGGCCACGCCCTCGGCGACGGTCGCGACGCTCGGCTGGACGGTCGGTTCCTGGCTCACCGGGCCAGCCTAGTCAGGCCCCGGGAGGAGCGACCGCCCAGCCGCGGGTGTCGCCGCCGGTCGGTCGCGGTCAGGCGAAGTCGGCCTTGCGGATGAGCGCGTGGATGCCGGTGGTGCGGTCCACGACCTGCGAGCACTGGAAGTCGGCGGCCGCCGAGAGGTAGGCGTAGGCCACCGGACCGGCCATGCCGCGCTCCTCGACCAGGAACGCCAGCGCCTGCCGCACGGCGTCCTTCATGGCCAGGTCGAGGCTGGTGGCGTTGCCGCCGCCCTCGGGACCGTCGGGGTCGCTGAGGCCGATGGGGATCCAGAAGTCACGGTTCTCGGCGAAGGGCTGCTCGAAGGCCTGGGCGGGCGCGCCGCGGCTGCCGCGCTTGACCACGCTCAGGCGCAGGGTGGGACGCAGCGAGCCCTCCATCGCGGTCAGGGCGACCTCGCCGTCCCCCTGCGCCATGTGCGGGTCGCCGGCGAAGAACATCGCCCCGGCGACCTGCACGGGCAGGTAGAGCGTGGAGCCGACGGTGAGGTCGTTGATGTCGATGTTGCCGCCGGCGTAGGTCGGCGGCACCGAGTCGACCAGGGCGGTCGTGTCGCGGGCGACGCCCATCATCCCCAGGAACGGGTGCAGGTCGAAGCCCACGGGCACGTCGCCTGGCAGGCGACCCCGCAGCCCGCCGCGAGACCTCACGACCTCGGTGAAGACGCTGATGTTCCCGCCCTCGTTGACGTACGCCGCGTGCGCCGGGTCGCCCACGAACCGCTCGGGGTACTCGCCGGGCAGCGCGCCCTTGCCGTGGCGGTTGGAGACCACGCCGTAGGGCACCCGCAGGGGCAGGTCGAGCACGTCGACGCGCAGGACGTCGCCCGGCTCGGCGCCGCGCACCGCGACGGGCCCGGTGACGACGTGGGGTCCGGGGCCGTCGTGCGGGGTGTGGGCGGCCACCTCGACGGCGTCGCGCAGCACGTGACGCTCGGGCACGCCGAAGGAGCCGAAGTACTCGCGGGGGTCCTGGCCCTGGTCCTCGAGCAGGCCCTCGTGGGAGAGGGTGTCGAGGGTGACCACGTCGCCGGAGGAGACCACGGCGACGGGCTCGCTGAGCCGGTTGGGCAGCCGGCCCCACAGCACCTCCTCGGCGCGCGCCCGCACGTAGCGACCGCGGGTCGGACCGGTGCCGGGCTGCAGCACGCGGACCGGCCCGTGGGGTCCGCCCGCCGGCGCCCGACGTCCGGGCGAGGCACCCGCCGGGGCGCCGGTCGCGCCGAGGGCCCCGGCGCCGACAGCGCCCGCGGCCGCCCCGCGCAGGAGGGCCCGTCGGGCGAGGGAGGACAGCTGGTCAGGGGTTCCCGAGGTGGTCATGACCCACAACCCACCAGGTGCGTGTTACCCGCCCGTGTCGGGGCGTCACGGGCGGGTAACACCTCGGCTCGGGGTCAGGTCCGGCGGCGCAGCCAGACGGTCGCGAGCGGCGGCACCACGACGTCGGCGTGGGCCGGCTGACCGACGTGCTCGCCCGGCACGGCGACGACCGAGCCGAGGTTGCCGACGCCGGAGCCGGTGTAGCCGCTGGAGTCGGTGTTGAGCACCTCCTCCCACTCACCGGCCTCGGGCAGCCCGAGCCGGTAGTCGTGGTGGGGGATCGCGGAGAAGTTCGTCACGCAGACCAGGTCGGCCGCGCCCTCGCCGCCGTGGCGCACGAAGGAGAACGTGTTGCGACCGGCGTCGTTGGCGTCGATCCAGCGGAAGCCGGTCGGGTCGTGGTCGAGCGCCCACAGCGCCGGGGTGTCGACGTAGGTGCGGTTGAGGTCGCGCACCAGGGAGTGCACGCCGCGGTGCTCGGGGTGGTCCAGCAGCCACCAGTCGAGCTCGCGCGACTCCGCCCACTCCGACTCCTGACCCATCTCGGCGCCCATGAACAGCAGCTGCTTGCCGGGGTGGGCCCACATGAAGCCGAGGTAGGCGCGCAGGTTGGCCAGCTGCTGCCAGCGGTCGCCGGGCATCTTGCGCAGCAGGGACCCCTTGCCGTGCACGACCTCGTCGTGGCTGATCGGGAGCACGTAGTTCTCCGACCAGGCGTAGACCAGGGAGAAGGTCATCTCGCCGTGGTGGTGGGCGCGGTGCACCGGCTCGTGGGCGACGTAGTCGAGCGAGTCGTGCATCCAGCCCATGTTCCACTTGAAGCCGAAGCCCAGGCCGTCGGCGGAGGTCGGGCGGGTCACGCCGGGCCAGGAGGTCGACTCCTCGGCGATGGTCACGATCCCGGGCACCCGCTTGTAGGCGGTGGCGTTCATCTCCTGCAGGAACTGCACGGCCTCGAGGTTCTCCCGCCCGCCGTGGACGTTGGGGGTCCACTCGCCCTCCTCGCGGGAGTAGTCGAGGTAGAGCATCGAGGCGACGCCGTCGACGCGCAGCCCGTCGGCGTGGAACTCCTCGAGCCAGTAGATCGCGTTGGCGTAGAGGAAGTTGCGCACCTCCGGCCGCCCGAAGTTGAAGATGTGGGAGCCCCACTCCTTGTGCCAGCCGCGCTGGGGGTTGGGGTCCTCGTAGAGCGGGGTGCCGTCGAAGCGGGCCAGCGCCCACTCGTCGGTGGCGAAGTGGCCGGGCACCCAGTCGAGGATGACGCCGATGCCGGCCTGGTGCAGCCGGTCGACGAGGCGGCGGAAGCCGTCGGGGTCGCCGAAGCGGGAGTCGGGGGCGAAGTAGGAGGTGACGTGGTAGCCCCACGAGCCGCCGAAGGGGTGCTGCATCACCGGCATCAGCTCGACGTGGGTGAAGGCGAGGTCGGCGAGGTAGCCGACCAGGTCGTCGGCCAGCGCGTCGTAGTCCCACATCGAGCCGTCGTGGTGCTTCTTCCACGACGCCAGGTGCATCTCGTAGACGGTCATCGCCTCGGCGACCGGCTGCTTGGCGGCCCGCGCCTCCATCCACTCCTGGTCGGCCCAGGTGTGGGTCGACTCGTAGACCTTGGACGCGGTCGCGGCGGGCACCTCGGCCCACGCCGCCATCGGGTCGGCCTTCTCCAGCCAGCGGCCCTCGGCGGTGAGGATCGCGAACTTGTACGCCGTGCCGCTGCCGACGCCCGGGACGAAGAGCTCCCAGACCCCCGACGAGCCGAGCTGGCGCATCGGGTGCTGGCGGCCGTCCCAGCCGTTGACCTCCGAGATCAGCCGCACGCCACGCGCCGCGGGCGCCCAGACCGCGAACGACGTGCCGGACACCCCGCCCTCGTAGTGGCGCACGTGGGCGCCGAGCACGGTCCACAGCAGCTCGTGACGGCCCTCGTTGATGAGGTGGAGGTCCATCTCGCGCACGGTGGGCAGGAAGCGGTAGGGGTCGTCGGCCTCGTGCGGCTCGCCGTCGTAGGCGACCAGCAGCCGGTAGTCGGGCACCTCCTCGACGGGGAGCACGCCGACCCAGACGCCCTCGTGCTCGTGGGTCAGCGCGGTCTCGCCCCAGGTGCCGCGCACGGTGACGCTGGAGGCGAGCGGCCTCAGCGCGCGCACCGTCACGCCGCCGGGGCCCGGGTGGGCACCGAGCACCGCGTGCGGGTCGCCGTGCTGCCCCGAGACGAGCAGGTCGAGCTCCTCGGTGGGGACGGGGACGGGGTGCTGGCTCTGCGGGGTCATGCCGCTCCGATCTCAGCCACGGCCGCGAGCGGGATGTCCACCCAGGCCGGACGGTTGCGGGTCTCGTAGACGGTCTCGTAGACCGCCTTGTCGGCGAGGTAGGCGGCGAGCAGCACGTGCTCGGCCTCGCTCATGTCACCACCGCTGTAGGCGGTGAGGAAGTGGTTGCGGCTGCGGTGGGCCCACTCGGCGGCGCGCACGCTGCGCTGCTCGGCGCCGGAGGGGTCCTCCTCCAGCAGCTGGCGCTCGACCACGCGCGGGGCGTAGTCGAAGGAGCGCAGCATGCCGGCGACGTCGCGCCAGGGGGAGTCGGGCAGCAACCGCTCGTGCAGGGGCTTGGCCGGCTCGCCCTCGAAGTCGACGATCTTCCAGCCCTTGGCGGTGCGCAGGGTCTGGCCCAGGTGCAGGTCGCCGTGCACGCGCTGCACCTCCACCTCGCCGAGCGAGGCGACGCGGTCGTAGGCGGCCCGCAGGCCCGCGGCGTGGGCCGCGAGGCTCGGCTGCACCGCGGTGGCCGCCTCGAGCCGCGCGGTCATGGCCGCACCGATCCCGGCGGTCTCCTCGGCGCCCAGCACCCGCGTCGGGAACTGCTCGGCCAGCAGGGCGTGGATCTCGCGCAGGGCCTCGCCGAGCCGGGTGGCCTCGCCGGCGAAGTCGCCACCGACCTCGTGGGCGTGCAGCTCGGGGTCGGCGAAGAGGTTGCGCACGCTGGAGAGGGCGAGGTCCCAGCCGTCGCTGGCGGTGCGGAGGAACTGCTGCAGCATCGCCAGCTGCACCACCGCGCCCGTGCCGCCGTCGGCGGTCTCGTCCATCCAGTCCAGCCAGCCGTAGAGGGAGGCCACCTTGTCGCTGTCGGAGCGGGTGAGGACCTCGTGCACCTGGATGTCGGGGTTGACGCCCACGGTCACCTTGCGGAAGACCTTCATCAGCGAGTCCTCGCCGTAGGCCACCGAGGAGTTCGACTGCTCACCGGAGAAGAGCGTGGAGTGCACGTCGGTGTCGAGCTCGTGGCCGGGCAGCCGGTGGAAGGCCATGGTGCTGCGCTCGTCGGTCATGTTGCCGCCGGGGCGCGAGGCGGCCTGGTGGAAGGAGCGCAGCCAGCCCGCCATGGCGCGACGGTCGTGGAGCGCGTCGTAGGCGTGGACCCAGCCCAGGCCCGGCTCCTCCCACCAGCCGATGAAGGCGTGGTCGAGGCGGGGCTCGGGGTCGGTGTAGAAGGCCAGCGGCACCTGGTAGAGCTCTACGGCGTCGGGCGCGTCGGCGGCGACGTCGGAGTAGGTCAGCTCGACCAGGTGCACCGCCACGGTGGGCGGGCCCTCCACCTGGCCGGGCAGGATCCCGATGCGGCGGATCGCGCTGACCGTGAACGGGCGCCCCTTGCCGGCGAACCAGCGGGTGCGGCCCAGGTAGTCGACGAAGACCTGGGGGTCCAGGTGGGTCGGGGGAGTGGTCGGGGGTGTCGTCGGGGGTGTCGTCGGGTCGCTCACAGCAGCTGTCCCTCGTGCGGCTTGTCGCTCGGTGTCAGGCGGAACCAGTAGAACCCGTAGCCGGCCAGGGTCAGCAGGTAGGGCAGCTCGCCGATCTCGGGGAAGGAGACCCCGCCCAGCAGCTCCACGGGCCGGCAGCCCTCGTAGCGGCGCAGGTCGAGCTCGACCGGCTGCGGGAAGCGGGAGAGGTTGTTGACGCAGAGGATGGTGTCCTCGGTGCCGTCGTCGGCGACGTGGGTGCGCACGTAGGAGAGCACCGTGGAGTTGGAGCCGCCGAGGTCGTGGAAGTCGCCGAGGCCGAAGGCCGGGTGGTTGCGGCGCGCGTGGATCATGCGGCGCGTCCAGTGCAGCAGCGAGGAGGAGTTCTCCAGCTGCGCCTCGACGTTGACCGACTCGTAGCCGTAGATCGCGTCCTGCACCACCGGCAGGTCCAGGCGACCGGGGTTGGCCGAGGAGAAGCCGGCGTTGCGGTCGGAGGTCCACTGCATCGGGGTGCGCACGCCGTCGCGGTCGCCGAGCCAGATGTTGTCGCCCATGCCGATCTCGTCGCCGTAGTAGAGCACCGGGCTGCCGGGCAGCGAGAGGAGGAGCGCGTTGAAGAGCTCGATCTGGTTGGTGTCGTTCTCCAGCAGCGGCGCCAGCCGTCGGCGGATGCCGATGTTGGCCTTCATGCGGGGGTCCTTGGCGTACTCCGACCACATGTAGTCGCGGTCCTCGTCGGTGACCATCTCCAGGGTCAGCTCGTCGTGGTTGCGCAGGAAGATGCCCCACTGGCAGTTGTGGGGGATCGCCGGGGTCTGCTCGAGGATCTCCGAGATCGGGAAGCGCGACTCGCGGCGCACCGCCATGAAGATGCGCGGCATCACCGGGAAGTGGAAGGCCATGTGGCACTCGTCGCCGCCGGACTCGAAGTCGCCGAAGTACTCCACCACGTCGTTGGGCCACTGGTTGGCCTCGCACAGCAGCACGCGACCGGGGTAGTGCTCGTCGACGTAGGACCTGACGGTGCGCAGGAAGTCGTGGGTCTCGGGGAGGTTCTCGCCGTCGGTGCCGGGGCGCTCGTAGAGGTAGGGCACGGCGTCGAGCCGGAAGCCGTCGAGACCCATGTCGAGCCAGAACGACATGGCCTCGATCATCGCCTCGTGGACCTCGGGGTTGTCGAAGTTGAGGTCGGGCTGGTGGGAGAAGAAGCGGTGCCAGAAGTACTGCTGGCGCACGGGGTCCCAGGTCCAGTTCGAGGGCTCGGTGTCGACGAAGATGATGCGGGCGTCGGAGTAGAGCTCGTCGGTGTCGGACCAGACGTAGAAGTCGCCGTAGGGGCCGTCGGGGTCGGAGCGGCTGGCCTGGAACCACGGGTGCTGGTCGCTGGTGTGGTTCATGACGAAGTCGATGATGACGCGGATGCCGCGCTCGTGGGCCTGCTCCAGGAAGTAGCGGAAGTCCTCGATCGAGCCGATCTGGGGCAGCACGCCGGTGTAGTCGGCGACGTCGTAGCCGCCGTCGCGCAGCGGGCTGGGGAAGAACGGCGGGATCCACAGGCAGTCGACGCCCAGCCACTCGAGGTAGTCGAGCTTCTCGACCAGGCCGCGGAAGTCGCCGGTGCCGTCGCCGTTGGAGTCGCGGAAGGAGCGGACCAGCACCTCGTAGAACACGGCGGTCTTGAACCAGTCGGGCGTGGAGTACGCCGCCTCCCCGGCGTCGACGCCGGAGCTGGTGTGGCCGTCCTCGACGGGGTCGGCGCCCAGCGGCGGACCCTCGGGCGCCGGGCCGGGGCCGTCGTGCTGGTCCTCGACCGGGTCGGTGCGGGTCTCGGTGCGGGTATCGGGGCTGGTGCTCATGCGGTCCTCCTGACGGAGAAGACGTGGGCGGGCTCGTGGTGGGGGTCGAGGCGCACGTAGTTGTGCTGGCTCCAGGTCCAGGCCTCGCCGGAGATCTCGTCGGTGACGAGGAAGGAGTCGCCCCACTCCATGCCCATCGCGGGCAGGTCGAGGTGGACGGTGGTCTCGCGGGTGGCGTGGGGGTCGAGGTTGAGCACGACGAGCACCGTGTCGTCGCGACCGGCCCCGACGGCACTGCCCGGGGGCAGCTGCTTGCTGTAGACGAGCACGTTCTCGTCGTCGCTGGCGTGGATCACCACGTTGCGCAGCTGCTGGAGCGCGGGGTGGGCGCGCCGGATCTCGTTGAGCCGCGTGAGGTACGGCGCGAGCGTGCGGCCCTCGGCCTCGGCGCCCTCCCAGTCGCGGATGCGGATCTGGTACTTCTCCGAGTCGAGGTACTCCTCGCTGCCGGGGCGCACCGCGACGTGCTCGTAGAGCTCGTAGCCGGCGTAGACCCCCCACGTGGGGGAGCCGGTGGCCGCCAGCGCGGCGCGGATCTTGAACGCGGCGGGGCCGCCGTACTGCAGGAAGCCGTGGAGGATGTCGGGGGTGTTGACGAAGAAGTTCGGCCGCATCATGTGGTCGGTCTCCGAGGACAGCTCGCGCAGGTAGTCCTCGATCTCCCACTTGGCGGTGCGCCAGGTGAAGTAGGTGTAGGACTGGTGGAAGCCGACGGCGCCCAGCCCGCGCATCATCGCCGGGCGGGTGAAGGCCTCGGCCAGGAAGAGCACGTCGGGATCGGTGCGGCGCACCTCCTTGAGCAGCCACTCCCAGAAGGCCACCGGCTTGGTGTGGGGGTTGTCGACCCGGAAGATCCGCACGCCGTGGGCCATCCAGTGCCGCACCACCCGCAGCACCTCGCGGCAGATGCCGCGGGGGTCGTTGTCGAAGTTGACCGGGTAGATGTCCTGGTACTTCTTCGGCGGGTTCTCGGCGTAGGCGATGGTGCCGTCGGCGCGGGTGGTGAAGAACTCGGGGTTGGTGGTCACCCACGGGTGGTCGGGCGCCGCCTGGAGCGCGAGGTCGAGGGCGACCTCGATGTCGAGCTCGCGCGCGCGGGCCACGAAGGCGTCGAAGTCCTCGAGCGTGCCGAGGTCGGGGTGGACCGCGTCGTGGCCGCCGTCCTTGGACCCGATCGCCCACGGCGAGCCCGGGTCGTCGGGGCCGGGGGTCAGGGTGTTGTTGGGTCCCTTGCGGTTGACCTCGCCGATGGGGTGGATCGGGGGCAGGTAGAGCACGTCGAAGCCCATGGCCGCGACCGCGTCGAGCCGCTTCGCCGCCGTGCGGAACGTGCCGCTGGTGACCGCGCCCGTGGTCTCGTCGCGGGTCGCGCCCTCCGAGCGCGGGAAGAACTCGTACCAGCTGCCGAAGAGCGCCCGGGGGCGGTCGGCGTAGAGCGGGAAGGGGCCCTCGACGGTGACCAGCTCGCGCACGGGGTGGGCCAGCAGGACCGCCTCGAGGGCGGGGTCCTGGAGGGCGGCCAGGCGCGCCTCGACGGGACGCTGCTCGTCCACCGCGGCGGCGAGCCCGGCCGCCACCAACTCGGCGCCCCGACGGTCGTCGGCGGCCAGCTGCTCGCGCACCTGCTCGAGCAGCAGGCGGCCCTCGGTGAACATCAGGTCGACGTCGACGCCGGCGGGCACCTTGAGGCCCGCGGCGTGCTGCCAGGTGGCGATCGGGTCGGACCAGGCGTGCACCTCGAAGGACCAGGCCCCACCGGCGTCGGGGGTCACCCACGCTTCGTAGTGGTCGGGCGTCGTGGGGTGCTTGGCCATGCGCACGGGGGCGCGGCGCTCCCCGTCGGGGCCGACCAGCACCACCTCGGCGCCGAGCTTGTCGTGGCCCTCGCGGAAGACCGTGGCCGACACCGGCATCGGCTCGCCCACGGTGGCCTTCGCGGGGAGCCGACCGAGGTCGACGAGGGGCATGACGTTCATGACTGGGATGCGTCCGACCATGCGCCCACCCAACCGGCCTGCCCGCGGCGTTGCAAGGCAGGAGACGCGTCGACACCCCTGCGGGTGACCGCAGGGGTGTCGACGTACGGCGGCGGGCCCGGGCCCGCGCGACTCAGCGGGTGAAGACCTGCAGCTCCGCGGCGTGCACGATCGTGCCGCGGTCGGAGGCCGTGGCGCAGTCGGTGTCGTTGAGCGGGTCGGCGTCGGACTCACCGGCGTAGCCGGCGAAGCCGGTGCACTGGTTCTCCAGGGTCACCAGGCGCACGGCCGAGGCCTTGACCGCCCCGATGCGGAAGCTGCGCATGGTCTGGTCGGGCGCGACCGGGCGGGGGCGCCTGCCCGGGAAGGCGTCGGCCCGCGACACGAAGACCCGCTTCCAGGTGGCCCGCGGGCCCGAGCAGCCCGAGGTGCACACCTCGATCGCGAACTTCCGCAGCGCGGTGAAGCGGGAGCCGGAGTCGGGGTCCTCGTCGACGGCCAGCGGCAGCGCGTCCGGGTCGGCCGGGGCGGGGGTCAGCAGGGCGCTGACCTGGACCCGACGGATCGTGTGCCTGCCGCCGGCGAGGTCCACCGACACCGAGGGGCGGGAGACGTCGACGTTCTCCGTGGTCACGCCGCCCCAGTTGGTGGCCTCGGTGCCGTCGATGAGGAAGGCGGCGTTGCGCGAGCCCTCGGTGGCGGCGAGGACCGTGGCCCCGGAGGCCTTCGCGGCGAGGTTGGTGGCCCCGCCGATCCGCACGGTCCGGGCACCGGGACGCACCGTCATCGTGAAGCGGCGGAAGCCCTGCTTCTCCGAGACCGCGAGCATCTCGTAGCGGCCCGGCACGAAGGCGGCCGTCTCCCGCAGCCTCCGGGTCGACCGCGACAGGTCGGCCACCGGGGTGGCGCGGGCCTCGTAGTGGCCGACGTAGACCTCGGTGTCGGGAGCGGCGCCGGTGAAGCGCACGGTGCCGTTCCGCTGCTTCGGCGAGGCGAAGCTGGGCACGGTGGCCTCGGAGTCGGCGTCGGGCACGGAGGCGCCCTTGCCCATGCCGCGCTGGGCGAAGGCCTTCCACATGACCGTCTGGTTCTTGCCCCCGAAGCGCATCCGGTCGGCGGCCAGCATCGCGTCGCGGGCGTCGAGCATGGAGGTGGCGCCCTGCTGGAGCAGGAAGGAGTCGAACATCAGCTGGACCCAGCGGCGGTTGCCCGGGCACAGGTTGGCCGGCAGCGGCGACACGGTCTGGTCGCCCTGGGCGCAGCGCAGCTGGAGCCGCTGGTCGGCGTAGGGGAAGCGGTCGTTCCACGTGCGCACGAGCGCCTGGCGCACCGACCACTGGGTGCCGTTCCAGATCTCGCCGTCGGCGTGGACCTCGGCGCCGGTGGTGTCGAAGCCGTAGTCGGAGTAGTTCAGCGGGTTCTTGTCGATGGAGTAGTCGCGGATGGCCACCGACGTGTTGCCGGTGGCGTAGACGCCGACGGCCCAGATGTTGCCGCCGTTGTCGTAGCCGTGGCTGAACTGGTACTCCGCGGCCACCAGGTCGCTCCACGACTCGCCCATCGCGCCGCCCTGCTCGGAGGTCAGGCCCTCGTCGGGCCCGGCGACCATCCGGTTGCTGATGGCGTGGGTGTACTCGTGGCCGACGATGCCCATGTCGAGCCCGCCGTCGGTGCAGGGGGCGTAGAAGGCCCCGGCGATGGGCTGGAAGAGGTACTGGTTGGTGATGCCGGGGATGCCGTCCTGCAGGGCGATCTGGTTGGCGTTGTCGCGCCCGAGGCCGGTGAGATACGTCGCGCCCGTGAGGGCGCCGGCCTGGGCGTTGCCGATCTCCTGGTCGCCGCCGACGCCGCCGCGGCCGTGGTTGTCGAGCTGGAGGTTGTAGTTCTCCTCGGTGAAGCCGAGGTAGTAGGAGTAGTCGTGCATGCGGTTGTGCGAGACGAACAGGTTGCCCACCGAGGCGTCGATGTCGTTGCCGCCCGGCACGAGCTGGGCGGGGTCGCACCGGGAGTTGTTCCAGGCGTCGGTGAACTCCGTGGTGTAGTCACGGGTGGGGGAGACCGGCGCCTGGAAGAAGCCGCCCGGGGTCAGGGGGCTGGCCCAGGCCTCGTGGGTGTTGGCGTTGTTGCCGACCGTGGTCAGCGTCGGCACGGTGCCGCCGACGGTGTCCCACGGTCCGACCGACGCCGGGTTGCGGAAGGGGCCGGTCGGCGTGGTGCAGCCGGCGCCCTGGACCCAGCAGCCGATGACGGAGTTGCCCGGCGTGGCCTCGCCCAGGCTGGTCATGGCGGGGTTGGCGGTGAAGTAGCGCCAGCGCGGGTCGGGGAGGCCGCCGCCGGTCGCGGGCGCGGCCTGGTCGCTGGTGGTCACGGTGAGGGCGTACTGGCCGACGACGACGGAGGCCGCGTCGAAGGGGCACACCTGCACCGAGTAGACGCCCGCGGGGATCTCGTCGGCGGTGTAGCTGAGCACCTCGGGGCTGGTCAGCAGGTCCTGGGCCAGCAGCAGCTCGCCGTCGGGGCCGAAGAGCTTGACGGTGATGTCGTCGGTGGGCGCGGCGATGCCGACGGCGTTGATGGAGCGGGTGAGGTCGTCGCCGAGCTCGAAGGTGTGCATCGGCCCGCACGCGGTGGCGGTGACGGAGCCGGTGAAGACGTCGTCGTACATCGCGTTCTCGACCTGGTTCTGCCGCACGAGGACGTCGCCGGTGACGGCGTCGACCAGGGAGGTGTAGGCGAAGGCGTCGCCCGCCTCGGTGTCGACGACGTTGGCCTCGAGAACGGGGCGCACGGAGCCGTCGGGCATCGGGAGGGCACGCAGGCGCACCTGCTGCTCCTGGGCGAAGCCCGGCACCTGCAGCCGGGTCCAGCCGCCGGAGACGGAGTCGACGACGTCGTCGACGAGTCCGGTGTCGAAGGTGGGGCGCACGTCGCGGGTGGCGGCCACCCAGCCCTCGAGCGGGCTGAGCGAGGCCGCCGGGGGCGCGGCGGTGGTGCGCGCGAGGGAGGAGGAGACGTAGGCGACGGTGCCGTCGGCGGCGACGCCGACGGTGACCAGGCCGCCCCGGGCGGGGGCCAGCCCGCCGAAGTCCTGGCGCAGGAGCACGGCGCGGGCCGCGGTGTCGGGCATCGCCTGGTCGTTGACCAGCACCAGGCCGGCCAGGTCGGCGGCGCGCAGCCCGAAGAGGCCCGCGTGGTCGGCCAGCCAGGCGCGGGCGGTCTGCACGGGGGTGCCGGCGTCGGGGCCGAGGACGCCGTCGGCGGGCAGGATCGAGGAGGGCGTGCCGGAGGCGTTCCACCGCAGGTCCACGTCGCCGAGCGCGGCGACGGCGGCGCGCTGCGAGGCCAGGGGCGCGACCGCGTCGCGCACGTCGAGGTCGGCCAGCCCGGCGACCGGGTCGCCGAGGGTGACCACGTCGTCGGGGTGCAGGGCCGCGTCGGCCGTGGCCGCGACCGGGGAGGTGCCGGCCACGGCCGGCAGCTGCGTGAGTCCGGGCAGCACGGCCGCGGTCAGCAGGGCGAGGGCGGCCGTGGTGCGACGGCGCCTGGCGGGAGGTGTCATGGCCAGCACAACGGCGGGTGCGGGCCCGACGTTATGCGCGGGCACGCCACGAAACACGAACGTGACACGGCGCCGCCGGGCGGTCCCACCTCGACGGCGCCTCTTGGAACGATCAAGTCCAGCCGCTACCTTGCCGGGATGCGCGCCATCCGCCGGTTCACCGTCCGTCCCGTGCTGCCCGAGTCCCTCGCTGCGCTCGGCGAGCTCGCGGGCAACCTGCGCTGGTGCTGGCACCCGCCGACGCAGGACGTGTTCGCCGCAGTCGACCCCGCCCTGTGGGAGTCCAGCGGTCGCGACCCGGTCCGCCTGCTCGGTGCGGTCTCGCGGGCCCGCCTCGACGCGCTGGCCGGCGACGAGGCCTTCCTGGCCCGACTGGAGGAGGCCCGTGCCGACCTCGCGGCCTACCTCGGCTCGCAGCGGTGGTACCAGCGGGCCACCGCGAGCGGCTCGCTGGAGGGTCCGCGCGCGGTCGCCTACTTCTCCCCGGAGTTCGGGATCACCTCGGTGCTGCCGCAGTACTCCGGGGGCCTCGGCATCCTGGCCGGCGACCACCTCAAGGCCGCCAGTGACCTCGGTGTGCCGGTGGTGGGCGTCGGCCTGCTCTACCGCCACGGGTACTTCACCCAGGCGCTGTCGCGCGAGGGGTGGCAGCAGGAGACCTACCCGGTGCTCGATCCCGACGAGCTGCCGATCTCCCTGCTGCGCGAGCCCTCGGGGGAGCGCGCGCTCATCAGCCTGGCCATGCCCGACGGACCCGAGCTGCTCGCCCGGATCTGGGTGGCCTCCGTCGGACGGGTGCCGCTCCTCATGCTCGACACCGACGTCGAGGGCAACCCCGAGCACTACGTCGACGTCACCGACCGCCTCTACGGCGGGACCAGCGAGCACCGCCTGCGCCAGGAGCTGCTGCTGGGCGTCGGCGGTGTGCGCGCCCTGCGCGCCTTCGCCCGCATCACCGGCCACCCCGCTCCCGAGGTCTTCCACACCAACGAGGGCCACGCCGGCTTCCTGGGCCTGGAGCGCATCCGCGAGCTCACCGCCGACCCCGCCGGACCGGGGCTGGACTTCGACACCGCGCTCGAGATCGGCCGCGCCTCCACGGTCTTCACCACCCACACGCCGGTGCCGGCCGGCATCGACCGCTTCTCGCGCACCCTGGTCGAGCAGTACTTCTCCGACGCCGGTCCGACCCCCGGGGTGCCGGTGGAGCGCGTCCTCGCCCTGGGCGCCGAGGACTACCCCGGCGGCGACGCCGGCGTCTTCAACATGGCCGTCATGGGCTTCCGCCTGGCCCAGCGCGCCAACGGCGTCTCGCTGCTGCACGGCGAGGTCAGCCGCGGCATGTTCCACGGTCTGTGGCCGGCCTTCGACGAGGCGGAGGTGCCGATCGGGTCGATCACCAACGGCGTGCACGCCCCGACCTGGGTGGCCCGGGAGATCCTCGAGCTGGCGGCCGGCGAGGGCGCCGACCCCGACGGCGACGACACCGAGGCCTTCTGGGCGGCGGTCGACACCGTGCCGGCGGAGCGGATGTGGGCGGTCAAGCGGCAGCTGCGCGAGCGGCTGGTGCACGAGGCGCGCCGGCGACTGGCCGCCTCCTGGGAGCACCGGGGCGCCTCGCGCGCCGAGCTCGGCTGGGTGGACTCCGCGCTGGACCCCGACGTGCTGACGGTGGGCTTCGCCCGCAGGGTGCCGTCGTACAAGCGACTCACGCTGATGCTGCGCGACCCGGCCCGCCTCACGCGGCTCCTGCTCGACCCCGACCGCCCGGTGCAGCTGGTGATCGCGGGCAAGTCGCACCCCGCCGACGACGGCGGCAAGCGGCTGATCCAGGAGCTGGTGCGCTTCGCCGACGACCCCGCGGTGCGGCACCGCATCGTCTTCCTGCCCGACTACGACATCGCCATGGCCCAGCCGCTCTACCCCGGCTGCGACGTCTGGCTCAACAACCCCCTGCGGCCCTACGAGGCGTGCGGCACCTCGGGGATGAAGGCCGCGCTCAACGGCGGGCTCAACCTCTCCGTCCTCGACGGGTGGTGGGACGAGTGGTACGACGGGGAGAACGGCTGGGCCATCCCCTCGGCCGACGGCGTGGAGGACACCGAGCGCCGCGACGACCTCGAGGCCGACGCGCTCTACACGCTGCTGGAGAACGAGGTCGCGCCCCGCTTCTACGACGTCGACGCCGCCGGCGTGCCGACCCGGTGGGTCGAGATGCTGCGCCACACGCTGAAGTCGCTCGGGCCGAAGGTGCTCGCGACGCGCATGGTGCGCGACTACGTGCGCACCCTCTACGCCCCGGCCGCGGCCACCTCCCGGGCGCTGGGCGCCGATGAGTCGGGGGCCCGGGAGCTCGCGACCTGGAAGGCACGGGTCCGCGCGGCGTGGCCGGGCGTGCGCGTCGAGCACGTGGAGTCCAGCGGGGTCGGCGACGCCCCCGAGGTGGGCGCGGTGCTGAGCGTGCGGGCCTTCGTGGCCCTCGGCGACCTGGCGCCCGACGACGTCACCGTGCAGCTGGTGCACGGCCGCGCCACCGGCGAGGACGAGCTGGTCGACACCGTCACCGTCGACCTCGCCGTCGGCGAGACCTACGAGGGGGGCCGCCACCGCTTCGACGGCGAGGTCGTGCTCGACCACTCCGGGCCCTTCGGCTACACCGCCCGGGTCGTGCCGCGGCACCCGCTGCTGGCCTCGGTCGCCGAGCTGGGCGTGGTGGCCCTGCCCTGACCCCCGGGTGCGTCCGGGCCGCGGCGGCTACTCGGTCTGCTGGAGCACCAGCACCGAGCGGCTGCCCAGCACCAACCCGTCGCCGGCCTTGACCGCGGTGCCGACCGGCAGCTCGACGTCGGTGCTCACCACGACCTCCCCGGCGCGCACCCAGTCGTTGACCGGCAGCTCGATGCGGCTCGGTCGCGAGCTGGAGTTGAGCCAGATCATGAACGAGCTGTCGAACTGCTGCTGCCCGCGCGGGCCGGGGGAGCGCAGCGGCGCGCCCGAGAGGAAGAGGGCGACCGTCTTCAGACCGTGGTCGTGCCAGTCGGCGTCGGTCATCTCCCGGCCCGTCGGGTGGATCCACGCGAGGTCCTTCGGACCGCCGCGGATGGTGGGTCGCCCCTCGAACCAGTGCCGCTGGCGCAGCGCGGCGTGGTCGCGACGCAGCCGGAGCGCGGCCTTCGTGACGCGCAGGACGTCGAGCCAGGCGTCGTCGTCGGACCAGTCGATCCACGACAGCTCGTTGTCCTGGCAGTAGGCGTTGTTGTTGCCGCGCTGGGTGCGCCCGCGCTCGTCGCCGGCGGTGATCATCGGGACGCCGTTGGACAGGCAGAGCGTGGCCATCATGTTGGCGGCCTGACGCCGGCGCAGCTCGAGCACCTCGGCGTCGTCGGTGTCGCCCTCGACGCCGTGGTTCCAGGAGCGGTTGTTGTCGGTGCCGTCGCGGTTGTCCTCGCCGTTGGCCTCGTTGTGCTTGTGGTCGTAGGACACGACGTCGCGCATCGTGAAGCCGTCGTGGGCGGTGACGAAGTTGACCGAGTTGTAGGCCGAGCGGCCGTCGTCGGCGTAGAGGTCGGAGGAGCCGGCGAGCCGGGTCGCGACCCGGTGGATGCCCGAGGACTGCCCCCGCCAGAAGTCGCGGATGGTGTCGCGGTACTGGTCGTTCCACTCCACCCACGGCGGGGGCATCCGGCCCACGAGGTAGCCGTCCATCGAGGCGTCCCACGCCTCGGCGATGAGCTTCACGTGGCGCAGGACCGGGTCCTGGCCGATGGCGGTGAGCAGCGCGCAGCGCATGTCGATGTCGTAGCCGGTGCGGGTCAGTGCCGACATCAGGTCGAAGCGGAAGCCGTCGACGTGCATCTCGGTGACCCAGTAGCGCAGCGAGTCGAGGATGAGCCGCAGCGCCTGCGGGTCGTCGGTGTTGACCGTGTTGCCGCAGCCGGTGACGTCCCAGTAGGTGTCGACGAAGGTCGACGCCCCGGTCTTGTCGTCCACGGTGGGCTTGACCCGCTTGTAGAAGCCGCGGTCGTCGAGGCCGCGGAAGGACAGCGTGGGTCCGAGCGGCCCCGCCTCGGCGGTGTGGTTGTAGACGACGTCGAGGATGACCTCCAGGCCGGCCTGGTGGAAGGCCTTGACCATCTTCTTGAACTCCACCACCTGCTCGCCGCGGTCACCCGTGGCGGCGTAGGCGTGGTGGGGGGCGAAGTAGCCGATGGAGTTGTAGCCCCAGTAGTTCGACGCGCCGCGCTCGGTCAGGCCGGGCTCGGAGACGAACTCGTGGATGGGCAGCAGCTCGACGGCCGTGACCCCGAGGTCCTTGAGGTAGTCGATGACCGCGGGGTTGGCCAGGCCGGCGTAGGTGCCGCGCAGCCACTCGGGGACCCGGGGGTGCAGCTGCGTCATGCCCTTGACGTGGGCCTCGTAGATCACCGTGTCGCGCCAGCGGCGCCGCATGGGCGTGTCGCCCTCCCAGTCGAAGGAGGTGTCGACGACGACGCTGCGCGGCACGTGGGGCGCGGAGTCCTCGTGGTCCTGCTCCGACGGTGCGCCGCGGACGTAGCCGAAGGTCGCGGCGTCGGGGGTGTAGTCGCCCGAGACCGCCAGGCCGTAGGGGTCGAGCAGGAGCTTGGCGGGGTTGAACCGCATGCCGCGCTCGGGGTCCCACGGGCCGTCGACGCGGTAGCCGTAGCGGGTGCCGCGCGGCAGGGCGGGCAGGGCGCCGTGGAAGATGCCCAGCGACCGCTCGGTGAGCGGGTAGCGGGTCTCCACGTCGGGCCCGGGTCCGTCGGGGCCCTCGGGGCCGTCCTCGAAGATGCAGACCCACGCCTCGGTCGCCGCCGGGGCGTAGACCGCGAAGTTGGTCGACTCCTGGCTCCAGGTCGCGCCGAGGGGCCAGTTGCGGCCGGGCCAGACCGGCGAGGTCTGGCCGAGGTGGGTCCACTTGGTCGGTGTCACGGCATGCATCATCGCCGATGGTGGCAGCATGCCGGAGGACTACCGCCCAAACCCGGGCCCAGCACCGACCACAGCACCGACCACAGCACCGACCGCAGGACGACGACAGGGAAAGAGGACGACGATGGGTGAGCTCGTGCGGCTGGAGGTCGCCGACGGCGTCGGCACCATCCGGCTCGACCGGCCGAAGATGAACGCCATCAGCGTGCAGGTGCAGGAGGAGATCCGCGCCGCGGCCGCCGAGGCCACCGACCGCGACGACGTGCGCGCCGTCGTCGTCTACGGCGGCGAGCGGGTCTTCGCCGCCGGCAACGACGTCAAGGAGATGGCCGACATGTCGCACGTCGACATGGTCAAGCGGTCGGGCCCCCTGCAGTCGGCGGTCACCGCGGTGGCCCGCATCCCCAAGCCCGTCGTCGCCGCCGTGACCGGCTACGCCCTCGGCGGGGGCTGCGAGCTGGCCCTGGCCGCCGACGTCCGCTTCGCCGCCGACGACGCCGTGCTCGGCCAGCCCGAGGTGCTGCTCGGCATCATCCCCGGCGCCGGCGGCACCCAGCGGCTCAGCCGCCTGGTCGGCCCGAGCCGCGCCAAGGACATCATCTTCACCGGGCGCTTCGTGGGGGCCGAGGAGGCGCTGGCCATCGGCCTGGTCGACCGGCTCTACCCCGCCGCGTCGGTCTACGAGGAGGCCGTGGCCTGGGCGCGCCAGTTCAGCACGGCCGCGGCGTACGCCGTGCGCGCGGCCAAGGAGTGCGTGGACCGCGGCCTGGAGACCGACCTCGAGACCGGCCTGGAGATCGAGCGCCAGCAGTTCGCGGCGCTCTTCGCCACCCGCGACCGCGAGATCGGCATGACCTCCTTCGTGGAGCAGGGCCCGGGCAAGGCGGTCTTCGAGGGCCGCTGAGCCCGCTGAGACCCTCGGGCCCCGTCGGGGGCGGTGTGCCATCCTTCCCCGAGGATCCGACCGACGAAGGAGTCACCCGTGGCACGACTGGCCGACCGACTGGGCAACCGACGGGGCAAGCGGGGCGAGACCGCGGCGCAGGAGGGGACGGCCGCGGCCGAGAGCCCGGCGCGTGCACCGCGACGCGACCGCGGCGCCGCGGTCGCCGCCGTCCGGCTGCGCCTGGCCCAGGTGGTGTGGGCGGTCTTCGTGCTCTGCGCCCTCGCGCTGGCGGTGGGTGCGCTGCTCATCGCGGTCGACGCCAACCCCGACAACGGGCTGGTGTCCTTCGTGAAGGAGACCGCCGACGCCGTCGACCTGGGGGTCTTCTCCCGCGAGGACGGCATCATGAAGTTCGACGGACAGAACGCCGGCACCAAGAACGCCCTGGTCAACTGGGGCCTCGGGGCGGTCGCCTACCTCGTGGTGGGCCGCGTCCTCGAGCGCGTCATCCGCCCCTGAGCAGGGCCGCAGAGCGACGCAGGACCCTGACAGCGACGCTGTCAGGCATGTGAGATAGCCAACCAGTGAGGCGTGTACCGCCGGAAGTGACTCGGCGGTAACCTCGAGGTCACATCGAGTGCACAGGAGGGGCCGTCCAGGCCATCTGCCATGAACATCATTGTCTGTGTGAAGTACGTGCCCGACGCCACTGCCGACCGGCAGTTCGAGTCGGACAACACCGTGGACCGCGTGGGCGTCGACGGGCTGCTCAGCGAGCTCGACGAGTACGCCGTCGAGCAGGCGCTCCAGCTCAAGGAGAAGGCCGGCGACGACACCACCGTCACCGCCCTCTGCGTCGGCCCCGACAAGGCCGTCGACGCCGTGCGCAAGGCGCTGCAGATGGGTGCCGACAAGGGCATCCACGTCACCGACGAGGCCATCGCCGGCTCCGACTACATCGCCACCTCGCTGGTGCTGGCCAAGGCCATCGAGAAGGCCGGCTCGGAGCAGGCCGTCGACCTGGTCATGTGCGGCATGGCCTCGACCGACGCCTCGGGCAGCGTGATCCCGGCGATGCTCGCCGAGCGTCTCGACCTGCCCCAGGTGACCTTCGCCTCGGTCATCGAGACCCAGGGCGACCAGATCCGCGTCAAGCGCGACTCCGACACCGCCACCGAGGTCATCGGGGCCACCTTCCCCCTCGTGCTGTCGGTCACCGACCAGACCGGCGAGGCCCGCTACCCCTCCTTCAAGGGGATCATGGCGGCGAAGAAGAAGCCGATGGAGACCTGGTCGCTGTCCGACATCGGCGTCGACGCCGGCGAGGTCGGCCTGTCGGTCGCCTGGAGCGAGGTCGAGGACACCACGGCCCGCCCGCCGCGCACCGCCGGCGAGATCGTGACCGACGAGGAGGGCTCGGGCGCCACGGCGCTCACGGGCTTCCTCGCCTCCAAGAAGTTCATCTGAGGACGAGGAGCACACACCCATGACTGAGGTCCTGGTCGTCGTCGACCACGTCGACGGCGCTATCCGCAAGCCGACCTTCGAGCTGATCGCGCTGGCGAAGCGCCTCGGCTCGCCCTCCGCGGTGTTCTTCGGCGGCGCCGACGCCTCCGCCGCGGCCGCCGAGAAGCTCACGGCCTTCGGTGCCGACAAGATCTACGTCGTCGACGACGCCGAGATCAAGGGCTACCTGGTGGCTCCCAAGGCCGAGGCGCTGCAGCAGCTGGTCGAGAAGACCTCGCCCGCCGCGGTGCTGCTGGTCTCGGGCTACGAGGGCAAGGAGGTGGCCGGTCGCCTGGCCATCAAGACCGGCTCCGGGCTGATCACCGACGCCGTCGACGTCGAGGACGGCGGCGTGACCACGCAGAGCGTCTTCGCCGGCAACTACACCGTCAAGGCGAAGGTCACCAAGGGCACCCCGATCATCACGGTCAAGCCCAACTCCGCCACCCCCGAGGAGACCGCGGGCGCCGGTGAGGTCGAGCAGTTCGCCGCCACCGTCTCCGACGCGGCCAAGAAGGCCCAGATCGTGGCCGCCCAGCCGCGCCAGGCCACCGGTCGCCCCGAGCTGACCGAGGCCGCGATCGTGGTCTCCGGCGGTCGTGGCACCGGCGGCGACTTCGCCCCCATCGAGGGCCTGGCCGACGCCCTCGGCGCGGCCGTCGGCGCCTCGCGCGCCGCGGTGGACTCCGGCTGGATGCCCCACAGCTTCCAGGTGGGCCAGACCGGCAAGACGGTCTCGCCGCAGCTCTACGTCGCCAACGGCATCTCCGGTGCGATCCAGCACCGCGCGGGGATGCAGACCTCCAAGACCATCGTGGCGGTCAACAAGGACGAGGAGGCGCCGATCTTCGAGCTCGTCGACTTCGGCGTCGTGGGCGACCTGCACGCGGTGCTCCCCGCCGCGACCGAGGAGATCAACCAGCGCAAGGGCTGAGCCCGACCCGCGTCAGCCGGCCCGCACGACACCGCCAGGGGCGGCCCCCGCCCGGGGGCCGCCCCTGGCGTGCGTCCGGCCCGCGAGAGCGACCGGTCGCGACGGGCGCCGGCACGCTCCGGGCACTACCCTCGCGCCATGAGCACGGGTCACGAGGTCGGCGGGGTCGACGGGGACGGCGGGGTCGGCGGGGTCGACGGGGCTGACGAGCGGACGGTCGAGCAGGTCCACGAGGTGGCGCGGCGGGCGCGCGCCGCGAGCCACGCGCTCGCCCTGGCCACCCGAGCCCGCAAGGACGCCGTGCTGCACGCGATGGCCGACGATCTGCTCGCGCGCGCCGCGGAGGTGCTGGCGGCCAACGCCACCGACGTGGCGCGCGCCGAGGCCGCGGGCACGCCGCCGGGCATCGTCGACCGGCTGCGGCTCACCCCGGAGCGGGTCGCAGGCATGGCCCAGGGCCTGCGCGACGTGGCCGCGCTCCCCGACCCGGTGGGGGAGGTCGTGCGGGGCGGCACGCTGGCCAACGGGCTCGAGCTGCGCCAGCTCCGGGTGCCGTTCGGGGTCGTCGGCATGATCTACGAGGCGCGCCCCAACGTCACCGCCGACGCCGCGGGCATCTGCCTGAAGTCGGGCAACGCCGTGCTGCTGCGCGGCAGCTCGAGCGCCCGGGCCAGCAACACCGCGCTCGTCGAGGTGCTGCGCGACGCGGTCGCTCGCGCCGGAGGCGGCGAGATCGACCCCGACGTCGTCCAGCAGGTGCCGGGGGAGACCCGCGGGTCGGTCACGGCCCTGATGCGGGCCCGCGGCCACGTCGACGTGCTGATCCCGCGCGGCGGGGCCGGTCTCATCGCCGCCGTGGTGGAGGGCTCGACCGTGCCGGTCATCGAGACCGGCGTCGGCAACTGCCACGTCTACGTCGACGCCGCGGCCGACCTCGACAAGGCCCTCGCGATCGTGCTCAACGCCAAGACCCACCGGCCCAGCGTCTGCAACGCCGCCGAGTCGCTGCTGGTGCACGCCTCGCTGGTCGACACCTTCCTGCCGCGGGTCGTGCGCGCCCTGCAGGACGCCGGGGTCACCGTGCACGGCGACCCGGTGGTGGCGCGCCTCGACGGCGTCGTGCCCGCCACCGACGAGGACCACGCCGCGGAGTACCTCTCCCTCGACATCTCCGCGGCCGTGGTCGGCTCGGTGGAGGAGGCGGTCGACCACGTGCGTCGGTGGTCCAGCGGCCACAGCGAGGCCATCGTCACCGAGGACCAGGGCGCGGCGCGCCGCTTCGTGGCCGCCGTCGACTCCGCGGCCGTGCTCGTCAACGCCTCCACCCGCTTCACCGACGGCGGGGAGCTCGGCTTCGGCGCCGAGATCGGCATCAGCACCCAGAAGCTCCACGCACGCGGGCCCATGGGGCTGCCGGAGATGACCTCGACCAAGTACGTCGTCACCGGTGACGGCCACGTGCGCTGAGCCCGGAGCCCGACCGGTAGGCTGTGGGGCATGACCGCCGCTCAGCTCGTGCAGAACCTCGTCCTCGTCGCCTCCGAGGAGGAGCACGAGATCAACCACCTGCTCTCCTGGGGCATCGGCGTGCTGACCCTCGGCATCCTGCTGGGTCTCGCCTTCGCGCTGGCCGCCTTCGGCGCCGGGCGCGAGCACAGCTGAGCAGCATGAGGCTGTCCCGATGACCGCCCGTCCCGGAGGGCGGCGGCGCCGCGTCGGCGTCATGGGCGGCACGTTCGACCCGATACACCACGGGCACCTCGTGGCGGCCTCGGAGGTCCAGGCCTGGTTCGACCTCGACGAGGTCCTCTTCGTGCCCACCGGCGACCCGTGGCAGAAGTCCGACCGCGACGTCTCGCCGGCCGAGGACCGCTACCTGATGACGGTCATCGCCACGGCGGCCAACCCGCGCTTCAACGTCAGCCGCGTCGACATCGACCGCGACGGGCCGACGTACACGATCGACACGCTGCGCGACCTGCGGGCCAGCCACCCCGACGCCGACCTCTACTTCATCACCGGCGCCGACGCGCTGGCCGACATCTTCACCTGGCGCGACGCCGAGGAGCTCTTCTCCCTGGCGCAGTTCGTCGGGTGCACGCGGCCGGGCTACGAGATGGACGCCCAGACGCTGGCCGCCATCCCGGCCGACCGCGTGACGATGGTGGAGATCCCCGCCCTGGCGATCTCCTCCAGCGACTGCCGCGACCGCAAGCGGCGGGGCGAGCCGGTCTGGTACCTCGTGCCCGACGGGGTCGTGCAGTACGTCGCCAAGCACGACCTCTACCCCCAGCAGACCCCGCGGCGCACCGCCGACCACCCCGAGCCCGACCTCACCCACGACCTGTCCGGAGCCCCATGACCGCCACCGACCACGCCCTCGAGCTCGTGCACGCCGCCGCGCGCGCCGCCTCCGACAAGCTCGCCCAGAAGATCGTCGCCTTCGACGTCAGCGAGCAGCTGGCCATCACCGACGCCTTCGTCATCGCCTCGGCCACCAACGACCGGCAGGTCAAGGCCATCGTCGACGCGGTCGAGGACGCCCTGCGCGAGATCGGCGCCAAGCCGATCCGCCGCGAGGGCGAGCGCGACGGCCGCTGGGTCCTCATCGACTACGGCGAGGTCGTCGTGCACGTGCAGCACGAGGAGGAGCGCGACTTCTACGCCCTCGAGCGGCTCTGGCGCGACTGCCCCGCGATCGCGCTGCCGGCCGACGTCACCTCCCCCCAGCGTTGAGCCCCGCCGCCCCGCGGCGGCTGGTGCTGCTGCGCCACGGGCGCACCGCGTGGAACCACGCCCGCCGGGTGCAGGGCCACGTGGACGTCGAGCTCGACGAGGTGGGCCACCAGGAGGCCCGCGCGGCCGCTCCCGAGGTCGCCCGGCTGCGTCCGAGCCTGCTGTGGAGCTCCGACCTGCTCCGGGCGCGCCAGACGGCGTCCTACGTCGCCGCCGCGACCGGTCTCGAGCCGTCCTACGACGAGCGGCTGCGCGAGTTCCACCTCGGCGAGCGCCAGGGACTGACCCACGACGAGTACGCCGCGGCCGACGCCGAGGAGTTCGCGCTGTTCCGGCTCGGTCACTACGACGCCGCCCCGGGCGCCGAGCCGACCCATGAGGTGGGTGAGCGCATGCGCGCCGCGCTCGGGGACCTGCTGGCCGCCCTGGCGCCGGGGGAGTGCGGGGTGGCCGTGACCCACGGGGCGGCCGCACGCGTCGCCGTCGGCGCGGTGCTCGGCTGGCCCGCGGGGCAGTTCCGCACGCTGCGGGGTCTGGGCAACTGCGGCTGGGTCGAGGTCGTGGAGCACCCGGCCGGTGGCCTCTCGCTCGACGCCTACAACCGCGTCGCCGCAGGTCAGGGCGCCTGACGCGTCGACCACCGCGCCCGCGCGACGCGCGGGCGACACCCGGATTTCACATCCGGGAAGACGTGTGGCTAGTATTCCGGACGTCGCCGAGGCGGGGGAACCCGGCTCGAGACGGCGGGGCTGTGGCGCAGCTGGTAGCGCATCTGCATGGCATGCAGAGGGTCAGGGGTTCGAGTCCCCTCAGCTCCACCGACACGAACGAGGCGGATCCCACCGGGGTCCGCCTCGTTCGTCATTTCTCCCCCTCGTGGGTGACTGCGCGGGGTGACGCCTTGTCGACCCGGGTGAAGTGGATCACTCTGTGGAGATATACCTCGACATCGTGTTGAGGTTCATCCCTCAGGAGGCGTCATGACCACCATCCACCCCGACGGACCCCGACCCGTCAGCAGCCAGTCGCTCGACGGCGAGCGCGGCGAGGTCGTCGACTGGACCGACCTCGGGCGCAGCATGTGGGACTTCCTCACCGGCCGGCAGGCGGCCATCCACTACCGCTTCGAGGACATGGCCGTGGAGGTGCCGCGCGACACCGGCTCCAACGCCCCCCGCGCGACCTGGAAGGTCCACGGCACCCTGACCATCACCACGACCGACTCCGCCGTCCCCTCCGCCGCCGGGGAGCGCTGAGCCGTGGCCGTGCGGGTCGCGGCCGACCTCGAGGTCAGGCTGCAGCGCGGTGACGGTGACCCCGGCGGCGAGGACGACGTCGTGCTGCACCTGCGGGGCCACGACAGCCGGCTGACGATGGAGGTCAGCGACCCTGCCGTGTTCGCGGGCTCCGCCGACGCCCCGGCCGTGCGCGCCTTCGCGGAGGCCCTCGCCTCGCGCGGCGTCGTCGTCCGCGTGGTCCACGAGGGGCGGCTCCTGGTGTGCCTCGGCGCCGTCAGGGCCCCGTGGTGGCAGCGCCGGGCCACCGGCTCGGCCCGCATCCGCCTGGGCGGGCTGCGGGGCGCGGTGACCTCGGCCCGCGCCCGTGCCCGACGGGCCCCCGGGGTGCTGCCGAGCGCCTCCCTGCTGCCGCCGGCCACGATGTGGCCGATCGCCCCGACCTTCGCCCGGCGCTCGCGCCGGCGGGTCACGGGCACCCACGACCCGGCCCGCGGCGGCTCGGCACGCCTGGTGCTGGTGCGCGAGGACGTCTGGGGTGGCGAGCGCCAGCCGATCTTCTGGCTCGGCGACGGCGTCACCATCGGCTCCGACCCCGGCTGCGACGTCGTGCTGCGCGGCCTGGCGCCGCTGCACGCCCGGGTCGAGCACGACGAGGAGGACGAGTACGTCGTGCGCGCGGTCGAGGGCGACGTGCGGGTCCACGGCGCGCGCGTGCTCGGGTCGGTGCTGCGCAGCGGCGCCCGTGTCGACCTCGGGCCGCACCACCTGGCCTACTACCGCGAGGAGCACGCCGACCACGGACGGCCCTACTACGGGCGCATCGGCGGGGAGCTGGGGCGCCAGCGACCGCAGCCCCCCGACGACCGGCCGGCCGTTTAGGTCAGCCTCACCTTTCTGGAACCATTCCAGAGAACCTGCTTGAGTGGGGACACCACCGAGGAGAGGAACCACCCATGACCGACGTCCTGCACAGCGAGACCACCCACGTCGCCCGCCCCCCCTTCACCGCCTCCGAGCGGCTGGCGGCCCACCTGCAGCAGATGAGCGTCGACCTCATCGACCTGCACGTGCAGGGCAAGCAGGCCCACTGGAACGTCGTCGGCCTGAACTTCCGCGACCTGCACCTGGCCCTCGACGAGGTCGTCGACGCCGCCCGCGAGTTCTCCGACACCGTCGCCGAGCGCATGCGCGCCATCTACATCACCCCCGACGGGCGCTCGGCGACGGTCGCCGCCCAGACGAGCCTGCCGCAGTTCCCCGCGGGCGAGGTCAACACTGCCGACACCGTCGACCTCATCACCGGCGCGATCTACGCCACCACCGGCACCGCGCGCCGCATCCACGACGAGGTCGACGCGGAGGACCCCACCACCGCCGACATCCTCCACACCGTCATCGAGCGCCTCGAGCAGCTGGCCTGGATGATCGACGCCGAGAACCGCGTCGCCGGTCGCAGCCTGCCGCGCCCGCTGCACGGCTGAGCGGGCTCGGGAGCGGCTAGCGCCGGGGGACCGGAGCGGCGCCGAAGCGCATCGCGAAGTCCTCGGCCACCGCGCTGGTGACCGGCGAGGCGCCGCGCAGCCAGGCCAGCGCACCCTCGGGCTCGACGGTCCACCGGGCCCGGGCGGGGCGCACCCGCCCGGTGGCCCGGATCGGGCTGGCCACGGTGACGCCGTCGCGGGTCTGCACGACGTGGGAGCGCAGGGGCAGCGGCAGTCGCAGCCCCGGAAGCCGTCGGGGTGCGGTCCCGACCGAGGCCAGCGGCCCGTCGTCGGTGCGCGCGCCGATCCGGTCGGGCGCGGGGGAGGAGAAGGTGGCCAGCTCCTTGGGGATGCCCCACAGGCCACGGCCGCCGGCCCGCGAGACCTCGCTGTCCACCCAGATGTCGGTGATCGACAGCGCCAGCCCCCGGCCGTGGCGCACCACCACGGCGGCGAGCAGCTCGTCGTAGGCCATCAGGCCCCGCTCGTCGTAGCGCACGAAGGCGGTCGCCGCGAGTGCGCGGCCGCGCAGCACCACCGGCCGCACGCCCGCCGGCAGTGCGGGCAGGTCGCCGACGGGCACCGCCCAGGCAGTGAGCCGGCCCGTGCCGGTGAGGTCCCACGGCTCGGGCGGGTAGGCGCCGGCCGGCTCGGCCGCGCTCACGACACGTCCTCCAGCTGCGACCAGTCGACGCGGGCGGTGCGCTCCTGGTACTCCTGCACCCGCCCGGGCCAGTTGGTGCTGATCCGGCCGCCCTCGACGTACCAGCTCGAGCAGCCGGCCCAGGCGCTGCGCGCCAGCCGGGTCTGCATCTCCTCGTCGTAGGCGTCGTAGACCTCCGCGCGCGGGGCGACCCCGCGGGCGCGGCCGTCGGCGATGCCGCGGGCGACCTGGGCGATCCACCCGGCCTGCGCCTCCATCATGGTGATGATCGAGCTGCCCCCCAGGTTGGTGTTGGGCCCGTAGACGCAGAACAGGTTGGGGAAGCCCGCCACGCCCACGCCGAGGTGGGCGCGCGCGCCACCGCGCCACTGTTCGGCGAGGGTCCGGCCGCCCGGGCCCACGACCTCGACGCCGTCGAGGAAGCGGGTCGCGGCGAAGCCGGTGCCCCAGATCACGACGTCGACCTCGTGGAGCACGCCGTCGGCGGTGCGCACGCCGGTCGGCTCGACGCCGGCCACGGCGGTGTCGACCACCTCGACGTGGTCGCGGTCGAGCGCGGGGTACCAGTCGTTGCTGAAGAGCAGCCGCTTGCACCCGATCGGGTAGTCCGGCACGAGCCGGGCCCGCAGTGCGGCGTCGCGCACCTGGCGGCGCAGGTGCAGCCGCCAGACCGCCCGCAGGCCGCGGTTGATGGCCGGCGTCAGCGGCGACTCCCCGACGAGGGCGGCGTTGAGCCGCTCGGTGAGCCAGAACCACGAGCGCCGCTCGGCGCCCATCAGGGCCGGCACCCGGTCGAAGACGCGGTGGTGCCGCTCGCCCCACTCCTGGTCGGGCTTGGGCACGACGTAGGGCGCGGAGCGCTGGAAGACCGTCAGCGCGCCGACCCGGTCCACGATGCCCGGCACGAACTGGATCGCGCTGGCGCCGGTTCCGACCACGGCCACGCGCTTGCCGGTGAGGTCGACGTCGTGGCGCCACTGCGCGGAGTGGAAGGACGGGCCCGCGAAGGAGTCGGCGCCCGGCAGGTCGGGCACGACCGGCTCGGAGAGCTGACCGGTGGCGGTCACCACCACGTCGGCCTCGTACGTCGCGCCCTCGGCCGTCGCCACGGCCCAGCTCCGCGTGTCCTCCGACCAGCGCAGCGAGGTCACGGTGCGTCCGGTCTCCACGTGGTCGAGCAGCCCCTCCCGGGCCGCGGTCTCGCGCAGGTAGGCGAGGATCTCCGGCTGGGTGCCGTAGCGGTGCTGCCAGTCGGTCTTCACCGCCCAGGACCAGGAGTAGAGCGGCGAGGGCACGTCGCAGGCGGCCCCGGGGTAGGTGTTGTCGCGCCAGACGCCGCCGGCCGCCTCGGCCCGCTCGAGCACCGTGACGTCGTTGAGACCCCGCTCGCGCAGGGCGCGCACGACGCCGAGGCCTCCGAAGCCGGCTCCGACCACGAGGACACGGGGGGCACGGGGGGCACGGGGGGCACGGGGGCCCTGCGCGGGCGTGGGGGTGACCATGCCCCGACGCTAGGACGCTGGTTGCCGCCGGGGGAGCGGTCGGGCAGGATCGGCTTGATGATTCCGGACAACCTGCCCGCCCCCGCGGCCGCCGACTGGGACTTCCCGCGCTCGGCCCTCGGGGTCGCGCTGCTCGTGCGGCACGCGTGCCGCGCCGGGCTGGCCCCCGAGGCCGCGCTGGCCGGCACCGGCCTGGCGGTCGGCGACCTCGAGGCGCCGGGGGCAGTGGTGACCGCCGCGCAGGAGCTGCGGGTCGTGCGCACGCTCCAGCGGCACCGCCCGGGGTCGGGGGCCGAGGTGGGGGCGTCCTACGACGCGAGCACCTTCGGGGTGCTCGGGCTGGCCCTGCTCGCCAGCCGCACCGTGCGTGACGCGGTCGAGGTGGCGCTGCGCTACATCGACCTCAGCCACGCCTTCGCGATCCCTCGCGCCGGCCTCGTCGACGGCCGGCTGGTGGTCGACCTCGACGGGTCGGGGCTCCCGGCCGACGTGCGCGCGTTCCTCCTCGCCCGCGACGCCACCGCCGTCGACACCGTCCTGGCCTCGCTGGTGCCCGGGGGCGTGGGCGCCCGGCTGAGCCTCGGCGCCGACCGGGCCCGCCTCGAGGTCGACGCGGCCGAGCTCGCCCGTCCGCTGCCGCGGCCCACCGGTCGCGCCGCCGCGCAGGTCGACCGGCTCGCCGAGCAGCTGTGCCTGCAGGCCGTCGCCCGCCGGCGCGAGCGCACCGGCGTGGCCCAGGAGGTGCGCGTGCTCATCGCCCAGCGCCTCGCGGCCGCAGCGCCGATGCCCGAGGTCGCCTCGGCCCTCGGGCTCAGCGAGCGCACGCTGCGGCGCCGGCTGGGAGCCGCGGGCACGACGTACCGCGAGCTGCTGGAGGAGGTGCGGGCACCGCTGGCCGCCGAGCTGCTGGGCGCCGGGCTGCCGGTGGCCGAGGTGGCGCGGCGGCTGGGCTACGCCGAGACCGCGGCCCTCACCCACGCGCACCGCCGCTGGACCGGCGGACCCCCGTCGAGCGCGCGCCGGGAGCACCCTGCGTTCACCCAGAGGTCACCGCGACCCCACCTGCAGGCCCCCTCCCGCACCACCTGACCTTCCTAGGGTGCGGCCGTTGCCCGCGGACACCGCGGGCCACCACGACGATCGATCATGGAGAGCCCATCCCGATGACGACCACCCCCACCACCCCGGTCAGCCCGATCAGCCCCACCGTCGCGGACGCGCCGACCGCGCGCCGCAGCCTGCCGCTCGTGCCCGTGCCCTCCGGCACCCGCCACGGCTCGCGCAGCTACGCCACGTGCTTCTTCCGCTGCGGCCTGGCCTGCGACCACCCCGAGCCCAACCAGACCGGCCACGGCCACGTGCAGGACGAGATCGTCAAGGCCGTCGCCCGCCGCTCCGTGCTCAAGGGCGCGGCGACCACCTCCGGCGCGCTCGTGCTCGGCGGCCTCACCGCCGGCGCCCTCGGCGGCGCGGCGGCGGCCGCCCCCGCCGCGCCCGCCGCGCCGTCGGCCAAGCCGATGAGCGGCGACCTGGCCCGCGCGGCGTTCTCGCCGGTCGGGCCCAACAAGCGCGACGCCGTGACCGTGCCCCGCGGCTTCGACCACTCCGTGGTGATCAGCTGGGGCGACCGGGTCGTGGCCGGCGCGCCGCGCTTCGACGCCTACGCCCAGACCCCCGAGGCCGCCAAGACCCAGTTCGGCTACAACTGCGACTACGTCGGCGTGCTCCCGCTGCCCGCCAAGGGCAAGGGCAAGGGCGGCAAGGGCGGCACGCAGTACGGCTACCTGGCCCGCGACTTCGACCAGGCGCTCCTGGTCGTCAACCACGAGTACACCGACGAGAACCTCATGTTCCCGACCGGCGTCTACACCGCCGACCAGGTCAAGGCCATCGCCATGGCCAGCCACGGCATGTCGGTGGTGCAGATCAAGCGCGCCAAGGTCGACGGCGACTGGCTGCCGGTCAGCGACCTGCGGCGGGCGCGCTACAACCGCCGCCTCCACATCGACACCACCTTCGTCGTCGACGGGCCCGCCGCCGGCGACGAGCGGCTGCGCACCAGCGCCGACCCGACCGGCACGAAGGTGCTCGGCACCCTCAACAACTGTGCCGGCGGCACGACGCCGTGGGGCACGGTGCTCTCGGGGGAGGAGAACTTCAACCAGTACTTCGACGCCCCCGACGGCCTCGACGAGCGCTACACCGAGCAGTACGCCCGCTACGGCATCAGCGGCAAGGGCAAGGGCTGGAACACGGTGGACCCGCGCTTCGACCTCAGCGCCGAGCCGCACGAGCCGCACCGTTTCGGCTGGATCGTCGAGGTCGACCCCTTCGACCCCGACAGCGCCCCGCGCAAGCACACGATGCTGGGCCGCTTCAAGCACGAGGGCGCCAACGTCGTCATCGCCGAGAACGGTCGCGCCGTGGCCTACATGGGCGACGACGAGCGCGGTGACTACCTCTACAAGTTCGTCTCCGCCGGCACCTTCGACGACGCGGGCTCCGAGCGGGCCAAGCGCCGCAACCTGCGCCTGCTCAGCGCCGGCACCCTCTACGTCGCGCGCCTCACCGGCGACGGCGCCGAGGACGGCGTCTCCGACGGCACGGGCGAGTGGATCCCGCTGTGCAGCGACACCGAGTCCTTCGTCGAGGGCATGTCGGTGGCCGACGTGCTGCTCTTCACCCGCCTGGCCGCCGACAAGGTCGCCCCGACCCGGATGGACCGCCCCGAGGACGTCGAGCCCAACCTGGTCAACGGCAAGGTCTACGCCGCGCTGACCAACAACTCCAACCGCGGCACCGCCGCGCTGCCCACCGACGAGCCCAACCCGGTCGGCTCCTCGATGGTCCGTGCCTCGCTGGGCGCCCCGCTGACGCAGGCCTCGGGCAACCGCAACGGCTACGTGCTGGAGATGACGCCGGGCAGGGGCGGCCACGCGGGCACGACCTTCACCTGGGACCTCATGCTGGTCTGCGGCGACCCCGCGGCGCAGGAGACCTACTTCGCCGGCTTCGACAAGTCGCAGGTCAGCCCGATCAGCTGCCCCGACAACGTCACCTTCTCCGACGACGGCTCGCTGTGGATCTCCACCGACGGCAACGTGCTCGGCTCCAACGACGGCGTCTTCCGCGTGCCGACCTCGGGACCCGACCGCGGCAAGGTCGAGCAGTTCGTCACCGTGCCGCGCGGCGCGGAGGCCTGCGGGCCGCTGGTGACCGACCGCAACCGGTCGCTGTTCTTCGCCGTGCAGCACCCTGGCGAGGCCGACACGGCCACCTTCGAGGCCCCGCAGAGCACCTGGCCCCACACCGACGACTTCCCGCGCCCGTCGGTGGTCGTCGCCTTCCGCCGGGCCTGACGGCGCTCCTCGCGCCCGTCCGGAGCGGCACCGGGCGGGCGCGGGGCGCTCACGTGATGGTGAGGCCGCCGTCGACCGCGAGGGTCTGGCCGGTGACGTAGCCGCCGGCCGGCGAGGCCAGCCAGACCACCGTGGCGGCCAGCTCGGCGGGGTCGCCCTTGCGTCCGGCCGGGATGCGCTGCTGCATCGACTCGAGGTAGCCCTCGGGGTACTGCTCGGTCATCTCGGAGGCGAAGAAGCCCGGGGCGATGGCGTTGACCCGGATGCCCTTGCGTCCGGTCCACTGCTGGGCCAGGTCGCGCGTGAGGCCGATGAGGCCGGCCTTGGACGCGGCGTAGGCGGCCTGGGGGAGACCCGCGGTGGTGAGGCCGAGCACCGAGGAGATGTTGATGATCGACGAGCCGTGGCCCATCACCCGCCCGCAGGCCTGGGCCATCCAGTAGCAGCCGTTGAGGTTGACGTCGATGACGCCGCGGAACTGCTCGGGCGTCTCGCGCGTGGCGGGCACGGCGGTGCCGATCCCGGCGTTGTTGACCAGGACGTCGACGTGGCCGAACTCCTCCATGGCCAGCGCCACGAGCCGGTCGCACGACGCGGGGTCGGCCACGTCGGTGGCCACCGGCAGCGCCGTGCGGCCCGCGGCGCGCACCAGGGCGGCGGTCTCCTCGAGGCGGTCCACCCGCCGGGCGCCGATCACGACGTCGGCGCCGGCCTGGGCCAGGGCCTCGGCGAAGGCGACCCCGAGGCCGCTCGAGGCGCCGGTCACGACGGCGACCCTGCCGTCGAGGCGGAACATGTCGGAGACGGTGCGCGGGCGGTCGGTCGTGGTGGGGTCGGTCATGGCGTGATCGTAGGCACACCGGGGCCGTCGGTGGCCTAGGGTCCGAGAGTGCGCCACGACCTCACGATCCCCAGCCACGGCACGTCCCTCGCGGCCTGGCACGTCCCGGCCACCACCGAGGCCTGGGCCGGGCCGGCCGGGCGACCGGTCGTCGTCATGGCCCACGGCTTCGGCTGCACCCGCGACTCGGGCCTGATGCCCTACGCCGAGCGCTTCGCCGCGGCCGGCGCCGACGTGGTGCTCTTCGACTACCGCGGCTTCGGTGCCTCGGCGGGGGAGCCGCGCACGCTGGTGGACCACCGTCGCCACCGCGAGGACTACGCCGCGGTCGTGGCGCACGTGCGCGGCCTGCCCGGCCTCGACCCCGAGCGGGTGGTGCTGTGGGGCAGCTCCTACTCCGGTGGGCACGTCGTCGCCGTGGCCGCCGACGACCCCCGGATCGCGGCGGTCGTCTCCCAGGGCGCCGCCATGGACGGGCTGGCGGCGGTGCGCGAGATCCTGCGCTACGCCGGCCCGCGCCAGCTGCTGCGCCTGACCGGCCACGCCCTGCGCGACGCGGCCGGCCACGCGCTGGGCCGTCCCGACCACCGCATCGCGGTCGTGGGCGAGCCCGGGTCACTGGCCGCGATCACCTCCCACGATGGCGTCGACGGCTACGCCGCGATCGCCGGACCCGGCTTCCGCAACGACACGCCGGCGCGCGCCATCCTCCCGATCGCGACCAACCGGCCCGTCGCGCGCGCCCGCCGGCTGCGGATGCCGCTCTTCCTGCTCGTGGCCGCCGACGACACCATCGCGCCCCCGGCGGCGGTCGAGCGCGTGGCCGAGCGGGCCCGGGGCCGGGTGGTCGTGGAGCGCCTCGACGTGGGGCACTTCGACATCTACCTCGGCGAGCCCTTCGAGCGCTCCGTGGCCGCCCAGGTGGAGTTCCTCGGCTCCGTCGTGGGGCGCTAGGATGAAGCCATGACCACGTCGGCCCTGCTTCTCGGCCAGCCGCGCTGATCTTCCACCGATCGCGCGGCCACCCCTCCCTGCGAGGGGTTTTTTCATGTGGCGACACCGCCAGCTCCAGCACCAGGACCAGCACCAGCACCGGCCCGGCCTTCAGGGCCAGCACCAGGAGACCACGATGACGCAGGACCGCACCACGCACGCCGAGACCGAGGCGGCGACGTACGACGTCGTGGCGACCGAGGAGAAGTGGCAGCGGGTCTGGGAGGAGCTCGACCCCTTCCGGGCCGACGACGACTCCCCGCGCGAGAAGCGCTACGCGCTCACGATGTTCCCCTACCCCAGCGGCGACCTGCACATGGGCCACGCCGAGGTGTTCGCGCTGCACGACGTCATCGCGCGCTACTGGCGCATGCGCGGCTTCGAGGTGCTCGACCCGATGGGCTGGGACTCCTTCGGCCTGCCGGCCGAGAACGCCGCGATCCGCAACGACGAGCACCCGGCGACCTACACCTACGCCAACATCGAGACCCAGGCCGCCTCGATGCGCCGCTACGGCCTGGCCTTCGACTGGTCGCGCCGGCTGCACACCTCCGACCCGGAGTACTACCGCTGGACGCAGTGGCTGTTCCTGAAGTTCCGCGAGCGTGGCCTGGCCTACCGCCGCAAGAGCCCGGTCAACTGGTGCCCCAACGACCAGACGGTGCTGGCCAACGAGCAGGTCGTCGACGGCGCCTGCGAGCGCTGCGGCGCGGTGGTCACCAAGCGTGACCTGACGCAGTGGTACTTCAAGACCACCGAGTACGCCGAGCGGCTGCTGACCGACCTCGACCAGGTGGCCGACCGCTGGCCGAACCGCGTCGTCACCGCCCAGCGCAACTGGATCGGCCGCTCCGAGGGCGCCCACGTCGACTTCGCCGTCGAGGGCCGCGAGCAGCCGGTCACCGTCTACACCACCCGCCCCGACACCCTCTTCGGCGCGACCTTCATGGTGGTCGCCGCCGACGCCGACCTGGCCGCCGAGCTGGTCAGCGACGCGCAGCGGCCGGCCTACGAGGCCTACCTGGAGGAGATCCGCAGGGCCTCCGACATCGAGCGGCTGGCCACCGACCGGCCCAAGAGCGGCGTCGACCTCGGGGTCACCGCGACCAACCCGCTGACCGGCGAGCGGCTGCCGGTGTGGGCGTCGGACTACGTGCTCGCCGACTACGGCACCGGCGCCATCATGGCCGTGCCCGCCCACGACCAGCGCGACCTCGACTTCGCCCGCGCCTTCGACCTGCCTGTGCGCCGCGTGGTCGACACCGGCGAGCCCGACCCCGCCGAGAGCGGCGTCGCCACCAGCGGCGACGGGGCCTACGTGTCCTCCGGCGAGCTCGACGGCCTCACCGACAAGGCCGCCGGCATCGGCCGCGCCATCGAGCTGCTGGAGGAGCGCGGCACCGGCACCGGCACGGTCAACTACCGCCTGCGCGACTGGCTGCTGAGCCGGCAGCGCTTCTGGGGCTGCCCGATCCCGATCATCCACTGCCCCTCCTGCGGCGAGGTGCCCGTGCCGGAGGACCAGCTGCCCGTCGAGCTGCCCGAGCTCAAGGGCGCCGACCTCAAGCCCCGGGGCGTCTCCCCGCTGGCCGCGGCCAGCGAGTGGGTCGACGTCGCCTGCCCGACCTGCGGCGGCGCGGCGAAGCGCGACAGCGACACGATGGACACCTTCGTCGACTCCTCCTGGTACTTCCTGCGCTTCACCTCGCCGGGCTACACCAAGGGGCCCTTCGACCCCGAGAAGCTGCGCGAGTGGGGGGCGGTCGACCAGTACGTCGGCGGCCTGGAGCACGCCGTGCTGCACCTGCTCTACGCCCGCTTCTTCACCAAGGTCCTGCACGACATGGGCATGCTCGACTTCGTCGAGCCCTTCGAGGCGCTGCTGGGCCAGGGCGTCGTGGTCAACCAGGGCCGCAAGATGAGCAAGTCGCTGGGCAACGGCGTCAACCTCGGCGAGCAGCTCGACGCCTTCGGCGTCGACGCGGTGCGCCTGACGCTGGTCTTCGCCAGCCCGCCCGAGGACAACATCGACTGGGCCGACGTGTCCCCGTCGGGCTCGCAGAAGTTCCTCCAGCGGGCCTGGCGCCTCAGCGGCGACGTCACCTCCGCGCCGGGCACCGACCCCGCGGGCGGCGACGCGACGCTGCGCTCGCAGACCCACCGCACGATCCGCGACGCCGCCGAGCTGGTCGAGGGCCACCGCTTCAACGTGATGGTGGCCCGCGTGATGGAGCTGGTCAACGCCACGCGCAAGGCCGTCGACACCGGCTGCGGCCCGGCCGACCCGGCGGTGCGCGAGGCCGTCGAGACGGTCGCGCAGCTGCTGTCGCTGGTCACGCCGTACGTCGCGGAGGAGATGTGGGAGCGGCTGGGCCACGAGCCCACCGTCGCCCAGGTCGCCTGGCCCGCGGTCGACCCCGCGCTGCTGGTGGAGCAGTCGGTCACCGCGATCGTGCAGGTGCAGGGCAAGGTCAAGGCCCGCCTGGAGGTCGACCCCGGCATCGACGGCGAGGCCTTGGAGGCGCTGGCCCTGGCCGACGCCGACGTGCAGCGTGCCCTCGACGGGCGCGAGGTGCGCAAGGTCGTGGTGCGGGCCCCGAAGCTCGTCAACATCGTGGTCTGAGCGCGTGCCCGCCGGTCGCGTCGTCGTCGTCACCGACTCGACCGCCAGCCTCCCCGGGGAGCTGGCGGCCGGGCTCGGGATCGTCGTGGTGCCGCTGCAGGTGGTGATCGGCGCCAGCGCCTACGACGAGGGTGAGGCCGAGGGCGAGGCGACCCCGGCCCTGGTCGCGGCGGCGCTGCGGGAGTGGACGCCGGTGTCGACCTCGCGCCCCTCGCCCGAGCTGCTGCTCGAGACCTACGAGCGGGCCGCGCGCGGCGGGGCGGACGCGATCGTGTCGGTGCACCTGTCGGGTCAGATGAGCGGCACGGTGGAGTCGGCCCAGCTGGCCGCGCGCCGGGCGTCGGTGCCGGTGGAGGTGGTCGACACCGAGCAGGTCGGCATCGGCACCGGTTACGCCGCCCTGGCCGCCGCCCGTGCCGTGGCCGGCGGGGCCGACGCCGCGACGGCCGCCGCGGCCGCCCGCGAGCGCGGCCGCGCCACCACCTCGCTGTTCTACGTCGACACGCTGGAGTACCTGCGCCGCGGCGGGCGCATCGGCACCGCCGCCGCACTCTTCGGCGGCGCGCTCGCGGTCAAGCCGCTGCTCCAGATCGCCGAGGGCCGGGTGGCGCCGCTCGAGCGCGTGCGGACCTCCGGCCGCGCGCTGGGTCGCCTCGAGGAGCTCGCGGTGCAGGCGGCCACGGCGGCCGGCGGACCCGTGGAGGTCTCGGTGGCCCACCTGGCCAACCCCGAGCGCGCCGCCCAGCTGGTGGAGCGGCTCGCCGGACGGCTCGACGTCGAGCTGGCCGGCGAGGAGATCTCCTGCGGCGAGCTCGGCGCCGTGCTCGGGGCCCACGTCGGGCCCGGCATGATCGCGGTCTGCGTCGCGCCCCGCTGAGGTCCGCACGCGCCCGCGGCCGGTCGAGGGGGGCCCACCTGTCGTGCACAGGGCGCCGGGGGAGCACGCCGGTCCACAGTCGGCCTCCGGTCGCCGCGACGGGCCGCGGTGGCTTCGTAGCGTGCCGGCATGCGCACCCGACCCCGCCCCGAGCACCAGGAGGCCGTCGCCCGTCGGCTGGCCCTGCTGACCGCCGAGCTCGACGCCGCGCGTGCCGCCGGCGGGGAGCAGCCGTGGTGGGACGGGCACACCCGGGTCGCCGGGGAGCAGCCACCGCTGCGGCTGGTGCCGGCGCCGACGGAGGACCGGGAGCCCGGCCCGGGGCGGTGGCCCGGGGCGGCCCCTCCTGCGGACGGTGCTGCGGCCCCTCCTGCGGCCCCTCCTGCGGCCCCTCCTGCGGCCGCTGATGTGGACGCTGCGGTGGACGGTGCGGTGGTCGTGCCGGTGCCGGGACGACACGCTGCGAGGCGCTCGGGGGTCGGGGTGGGGCGGTCCTGGGCCGCGCGGCTGCCCGCGGTCCCGCTGCAGCCGGGCCACGTGGCCGCCCTCGCGCTGATGGTGGCGGCGGCGCTGGCGCTCACGTGCTGGTGGGTGGTGCGGTCCGACCCGGTCGTGGAGGCGGCGCCCGCCGCCGCGGCCGGGCCCGGGGCGGCGCCCACTCCGCTGGTCCCGACCGCGCCCGAGGCGTTCGGCGCCGCCCCGACCGGCGGGGTCGGGGCGGAGGCGTCGGGGGAGGCGTCGGGAGAGGTGTCGGGGGAGGCCGCCACGGTTACCGTGGACGTCACCGGCAAGGTGCGCCGACCCGGCATCGCGGTGCTCGAGGCGGGCTCGCGGGTGGTCGACGCCCTCGAGGCCGCGGGCGGGGCCCGCCCCGGGGTCGACCTGGCGGGGCTCAACCTGGCCCGTGTGCTCGTCGACGGGGAGCAGGTGGTCGTGGGGGGCGCGCCTGTGGCCGCACCCGCGCCGGCGGTGGCCCCCGGCGCGGTCCCCGGGCCCGAGGCGGGTGCGCCCGTGGCCACGGTGAGCCTCAACACCGCCACCCAGGCCGAGCTGGAGGCCCTGCCCGAGGTCGGGCCGGTGACGGCGCAGGCCATCCTCGCCTGGCGCCAGGAGCACGGCGGCTTCACCTCGGTGCAGGAGCTGCTCGAGGTCGACGGCATCGGCGACGCCACGCTGGCCCAGATCGCCCCGCACGTGACCCTCTGAGGTGCGCGACCCCCGGATGGCCCTGGTGGGGCTCGCGGCGTGGGCCGGTGCCCTCGCCGGCACGCTCCTCACGGTCGGCTGGGCGGTGCTCGTGCTCGCCGCGGCCCTCGTCGGCGGAGCCGCGCTGGCCCGTCGCCGCCCCGGCACCCGTGCGCTCGTGGCGGCGCTGCTCAGCGTCCTGGTCGCCGTCGGGGTCGTCGCGGTGCTGCGGGCCGCGGTCGTGCGCGACGGGCCGGTGGCCGACCTCGCCGCTGAGCGTGCGGTGGTCGACCTGGAGGGCACGGTGGTCAGCGACCCGCGCCCGGTGCAGGGCGCCTTCGAGGAGCAGGTGGTCGTGCGCCTCGACGTCGAGCGCGTGGTCGGGCGTGGTCGGGCGTGGCGGCTCTCCGCGCCCGTGGTGGTGCTCGGCGGCACCGACTGGGCCGCGGTGCCGCTCGGTGCGCGGGTGAGCACCAGCGGGCGGCTGGCGCCCTCCGACTCCCGCGGCGGCGACGAGGTCGCGGCGCTGCTGGTCGGCGCCGACGCGGTGGCCACCCTCGAGGGCCCCGACGTGTGGTGGCGCGGCGCTGCCGGCGTACGGGCCTCGCTGCGGGCGGCGGTCGAGCACCGTCCCGCGGCCCAGCGGGTGCTCGTGCCCGCGCTGGTCGTGGGCGACGACGCCGGCCTCGACCCCGGGGTCGCCGAGGACTTCCGCACCGCCGGGCTGACCCACCTGACCGCGGTGTCCGGCACCAACCTCACGCTCGTCGTGGGGTTCGTGCTCCTCCTGGCGCGCTGGGTCGGGGTGCGCGGGCGCTGGCTGGTGGTCGTCGGCGCCCTCGGCATCGTCGGCTTCGTCCTGCTCGCGCGCACCGAGCCCAGCGTCGTGCGCGCGGCCGCGATGGGGGCGGTGGGGCTGCTGGGCCTGGGCCGCAACGGCCGCCAGCGCGGGTTCCGGGCCCTGGGCGTGGCGGTCACCGCGCTGCTGCTCGTCTCGCCCGGGCTCGCGACCACGGTGGGGTTCGCGCTGTCGGTGCTCGCGACGGCCGGCATCCTGGTGCTGGCCCCGACCTGGCGCGACGCGCTGCGGCGCTGGCTGCCCCGGTGGGTGGCCGAGGCGGTGGCGGTGCCGGCCGCGGCCCAGCTGGCCTGCACGCCGCTGGTGGCCGCCGTCTCCGGCCAGGTCAGCCTGGTCGCGGTGGTGGCCAACCTGCTGGTGGCCCCTGTCGTCGGCCCGGCGACGGTGCTCGGCCTCGTGGCCGGGCTGGTCGGGCTGGTCTGGCCGGGGTTGGCCACGGTGATCGGCACCCTGGCCGCGTGGTGCGTGGCCTGGATCGTGCTGGTCGCCCGTCGCGGCGCCGACCTCCCCACGGCGGCCGTCGCCTGGGGCACCGGCCCGCTGGCGCTGGTGGTGCTCGTCCTCGCCTGCGCCGCCCTGGCGCTGCTGGCGCCCCGCGTGCTGCGCAGCCGGGCGCTGGGCCCGGTCGCGGTCGGCGTGGTGGTCCTCGTCGCGCTGGTGCGGCTCCCGACGCCCGGGTGGCCCCCGCCGGGCTGGGTGCTGGTGGCCTGCGACGTGGGCCAGGGCGACGCGCTGGTGCTGCGCACCGGCCCGGGGGCCGCGGTGGTGGTCGACGCCGGCCCCGACGCCGCGGCGGTCGACCGCTGCCTGACCGACCTGGGGGTCGAGCAGGTGCCGCTGGTCGTGCTCACGCACTTCCACGCCGACCACGTCGACGGTCTCGCCGGCGTGCTCGAGGGCCGGCGCGTCGACCGCGTCGAGGTGACCTCCGTGCCGGACCCGCCCGGCGGGGTGCAGCACGTGCAGGAGGTCGCCGCGGAGCACGGCGTCGCGGTGTCGACCGTGGCCCACGGCGCGACGTCGCGGGTGGGCGAGGCCACGCTGCAGGTGCTGTGGCCACCGGTGCCGGCCCCGCCGGTGCCCTCCGGGGCCAGCGCCGCCAACGACGCGAGCGTCGTGCTGCTCGTCGAGGTGCGCGGGGTCAGGATGCTGCTCACCGGCGACCTCGAGCCCACGGGCCAGGCGGTGCTCGCCGCGGCCCTGCCGGGCCTGCGCGCCGACGTGCTCAAGCTGCCCCACCACGGCAGCGCCCACCAGGACGAGGCCTTCCTGGAGTCGCTGGCGGCCCGCCTGGTCCTGGTCTCGGTGGGGCAGGACAACACCTACGGCCACCCCTCGCCGCAGGTCGTCTCCGACCTGGAGCGCACCGGTGCGCGGGTGCTGCGCACCGACCTCAGCGGCGACCTGGCCGTCGTCGTCGACCCCGACGGCGCTCTCGGCACCCTCACCCACGACCCGCTCGGCCCGGCCTCGACGGCGGAGCCGGGCGGCGCCGGCGACCGCTGAGCCCCGCGCGCACGCGGTCGGCCCATGCGCCCGCACGCGGTGTCCCCGGGCTGTGGCAGGCTCGTCCCACCATGGCCGCCGCATCGTCCTCGACCCGCTCCGCCGCCCGACCCGCCGGGGGTCGGGGGCCGAGCGCCGCCGACGTCCTGGGGCGGGTCACCCTGGTCACCGGCAAGGAGGAGTTCCTCGGCGAGCGCACGGTCGTCGCCGTGCGCGCCGCGGTCAGGGCCCACGACCCCGAGGCCGAGCTGGCCGACTCGCCCGCCGCCGACCTCACCCTCGCCACCCTGGGGGAGATGTCGGCCGCCTCGTTGTTCTCCAGCACGCGCTGCGTCGTGGTGCGGGCGCTGGAGCACCTCCCGGAGGAGTCGGTGGCCGGCCTGCTGGCCTACGCCGCCGACCCGGTCGAGGACGTCGCGCTCGTGCTCGTGCACGGTGGCGGCGCGAAGGGGTCGGGCGTGCTGGCCAAGCTGCGCAAGCTGCCCGCGGTGACCGAGGTCAAGTCGGCCGAGCTGCGCGCCTCGGAGTACCCCTCGTTCGTGGCCGCCGAGGTGCGCTCCCACGGGGCGCGCATCGACCAGGAGGCGGCCTCGGTGCTGGTGCAGGCCGTCGGCCAGGACCTCCGCTCGCTGGCCGCCGCGGCCCACCAGCTCACCAACGACTTCCTGGGCGAGAACCTCACCGTCGAGAAGGTCAAGCAGTACTTCGGCGGCCGCGCCGAGGCCAAGTCCTTCGCCGTCGCCGACGCAGCCTTCTCCGGCCACACCCGTGCCGCGCTCGAGGAGCTGCGCTGGGCCCTCGACAACGGCGTGGCCTCGGTGCTGGTGACCTCCGCCTTCGCCGGCAGCGCCCGCGGCCTGGCCCGGCTGCGCTCGGCACGAGGTCGCGGCGAGGCCGACCTCGCGCGCGAGGTCGGTGTGCCCCCGTGGAAGCTGCGCACCCTGCGCGACCAGCTGCGCGGGTGGGACGACGACGGTCTGGCCCGCGCGATCCGGGCGGTCGCGCGCGCCGACGCCGACATCAAGGGCGCCGCCAGCGACCCGTCGTACACGCTGGAGCGGCTGGTGCTGACGATCACCGGCCTGCGCACGCAGCGCTGAGCGGGACCACGCGGTCGGGCCGCGCAGCTGGGCCGGAGAACGACGAAGGCGCCACCCCGACCGGGGTGGCGCCTTCGTGGTGGACCGACTCAGAGAGAGGCGGTCTTCTTGGCGATGGCCGACTTGCGGTTCGCCGCCTGGTTCTTGTGGATGACGCCCTTGGAGGCGGCCTTGTCGAGCATGCGCGCAGCGTCGCGGCCGGCGGTGACGGCGGTGTCCTTGTCGCCGGCGTCGGCGGCGGAGCGGAACTTGCGGACGGCGGTCTTCAGGCCGGTCTTGACCGCCTTGTTGCGCTCGTGCGCCTTCTCGTTCTGCTTGTTGCGCTTGATCTGGGACTTGATGTTCGCCACGGATGTGCCTTCGCTTCGAGTCGACGTGTGGTGGTCTGGTGCTGCAGGTCTGCGGTGCGGTCGGCGCAGGCTGCGGCCAGACACGCGACGAGCAAGATTAACAGCGGCGCTCCTGGGCCCCCAAATCGCACCACCCGCACCGCGGGTCACACGCCCAGGCGCCGCGCCGCGCCGTCGAGGAATCGGGCCGACTCCCGGCGCCGGAAGTCCGCCAGCCCCGGCAGGCCGACGTCCCGGGCGGTGTGGGCCCGCAGGGCCAGGTGGGTCCCGAGGCCGGCCAGCACCCCCGTCACGACGTCGTCACCGGCGCGGACCAGGGCGGGGGAGGAGGCCAGGGAGTCGTCGAACCACGCCCGGTCGACCCGCTCGAGCCGGGCCAGCAGCGGGTCGGTCCAGGCCGGCCCGACGCCGAAGGCGCCCCAGTCGAGGAAGACCACGCCGCCGTCGGGGCGCACGAGCAGGTTGTCGTCGCGGATGTCGAAGTGCACGACGTGGTCGACCGGCTCGCGGCGCACGCGGGCCAGCAGCCCGGCCAGCGCGTCGCGCTCGCGGCGGACCCACGAGGGCACGGCGCGGGCCGGGAGCTCGTCGAGGCGCTCCACGGACTGCGCCCACTCGGCCATCACCCGGCCCAGGTCGTGGGGTCCGGGCGCGTAGAGCGCGGGCTCCCAGGGCAGGGGTGGGCCGGGCACCGGCAGGTCGACGACCCGCTCGGCCATGGTGGCGACGAGCCGGTCGGTGGCCTCGAGCAGGGCGGCGGCCTCGGCGTCGTCCTCGAGGTCGGGGTGGCGCCCCTCGACGTCCTCGAGCACGAGGGCCACCCAGCCGCCGTCCCCGGCACGCTCGGCGTCCTCGGCCTCGTCGTAGGAGGCCAGGAGGTCGGCCCACAGCGGGCTGGAGCCCAGCAGCCCGAGGGCGTCGCGCTCACGCCGGAAGAGGGTCGGGGTGTGGGGGTTGAGCTCGGCCCCGACCGCCTTGACGAAGGCCCGGCGGCCCGAGGCGCAGACCACCCGGGCCGCACACCCCGGCGACATGCCGCCGACCTGGTCGGCGTGCGCCACCACCGGCGAGCCGAGGACGTCGGCCACCCAGCCACGCACGCGCCCGGGCACGTCGAGCCACGACCGTCGGCTGCCCACGGCGCGCGGGCTCACCGCGGGCTCACCTCGGCCCCACCGCGGGACTGGTCACGGGTCCGGTCACGGGTCCGGTCACGGGGCTCACTCCCACCCGCGCCGCTCGCTGAGCCAGTGCCAGCACACGTCGCCCTGCCACCACTGCGCCTCGCGCAGGTGGGGGGAGGTCGCGGGCACGGGGTCGCCGGCGGACTTGAGGAAGTAGCCGGTGACCAGGGCGAGCACGATGTCGACGGCCTCGGGGGCGACGCCGGCGAAGGTCGGGTGGGTGGCGAGCACGGCCTCCACGTCGAGTCCGTCGCCGCGGGGGCCGATGAGCAGCAGCAGGGAGTCGATCCACGGCGCTCCCAGCGCCGGCCAGTTCCAGTCGCAGACCAGGACGCTGCCGTCGGGGCGCACCAGCAGGTTGTCGTCGCGCACGTCGGTGTGCACCAGGGTGCTGCCGGCGGTCACCTCGCGGAAGCGCCCGGCCAGGAGCGCGGCCTCCTCGCGGTGGCGCAGGTCGGGCAGGCTGCGCCGCAGGCTGTCCCAGTACGCCGGGAAGCCGGCGAACTCGGTGGCGAAGTCGGCGGCGCCCGCGACGACGGCCGGGCCGTCCGGGGCCGCGGTCAGCGTCTGGGCGGCGCGGGCCAGGGCCGCCAGCGCGGCGTCGAGGTCGGCGGGGGGTCACGGCCGGCGGGGCGCGCGCGCCTCCACGTGCTCGATGGCCAGCACCACCCAGTCGCCGTCGTCGTGGACCCACCGCAGCCGCGGCGCGGGGGTGGCCGCGGGCAGGGCGGCCAGCGTGCGGGCCTCCGCGCGGTAGGCCTCGGCGAAGGGCCGCTGGGCCTTGACCGAGGCCGCCTTGACGAAGTGGCGGCTGCCGTCGGCGCACACCAGCACCGAGGCCATGCCGGGGGTGAAGCCGGCGCGCTGGGAGCGGGCCTCGACCACGGGGGAGCCGAGGCGCCGCTCGACCTGGGCGCGCAGCGCCGGGGGCAGGAAGGACCACTCGACGCGCCGCGCCGTGCGGCCGTGGGGGATCGTCGTGGGGTGCACACGGCCATCCTCGGCCACCGGGCCCGTCGGCGGCGACCCACCCCGCGAGGGGAGCCGGGCGTCGTGCCGCGAGCGGAGGGTGGGGCCATGACCACCGTCGCAGAGCTGCTCGTGGAGTCCCTCGCCGACCACGGCGTCACCCAGGTCTGGGGCGTGGTCGGCGACGCGCTCAACCCTGTCACCGACGCGATCCGGCGCGAGGAGCGCCTGGAGTGGATGGGGGTGCGCCACGAGGAGGTCGCGGCCTTCGCCGCCGGGGCCCAGGCGCAGCTCACCGGGCGGCTCGGCGTCTGCATGGGCACGGTGGGCCCGGGGGCGATCCACCTGCTCAACGGGCTCTACGACGCCAAGAAGTCCGGCGCCCCGGTGCTGGCCATCTGCGGGCAGGTGCCGCGCGGCGACATGGGCAGCGACTTCTTCCAGGAGGTCGACAACGACACCCTCTTCGCCGACGTCTCGGTCTTCTGCGAGACCGTCACCAGCACCGAGCAGCTGCCCGGGCTCATCGAGCGGGCCGGCAACGCTGCCCTCCAGCACCGCGGCGTGGCCGTGCTCACCCTGCCCGGCGACGTCGGCGAGCTCGACCTGCCCTCCGGCACGCCGGTGCCGCGCCTGGTGGCCCGCCCGGCGGTCGCCACGCCGGACCCCGACGCCCTCGCCGAGGCCGCCACCGCCCTCGAGTCGGCCTCCGCGGTGACCCTGCTGGTGGGCGCCGGTGCCCGGCACGCCCGCGCGGAGGTGCTGCGGCTGGCCGAGCGGCTCTGCGCGCCGATGGTGCTCTCGCTCAAGGCCAAGGAGGGGCTCGAGGAGGACAACCCCTACGAGGTCGGCCAGTCGGGCCTGCTGGGCAACCACGCCTCCGAGGTGGCCTTCTCCGGCTGCGACGTGCTGGTGCTCCTCGGCACCGACTTCCCCTACACCGGCTTCCTGCCCGAGGGGAAGACGGTCGTGCAGGTCGACCTCGACGGCGCCCGGATCGGCCGGCGGATCCCGGTGCAGCACGCCGTGGTCGGCGACGCCCGTCTCGCCGTCGAGGGCCTGCTCGCCCGGCTGTCGGCCAAGCCCGACCGGTCGCACCTGGAGTCGGCGCGCTCGTCGTACGACGCCTGGCGCGAGCGGCAGCAGCGCCTCACCGACCCCGACCACGACCGACGACCGCGCGGCCTGCTGCGCCGCCGCGTCGACAACCCCGACGCGCTGATCCGCCCCGAGCTGCTGGCCGCGGCCGTGGACCGCCACGCCGCGAGCGACGCCGTCTTCACCACCGACACCGGCATGGCCACCACCTGGCTCGCGCGCTTCGTGCGCATGTCGGGCACGCGCCGGCTGCTCGGCAGCTACAACCTCGGCTCGATGGCCAACGCCATGCCGCAGGCCCTGGGTGCCCAGGGCCTCGACCGGGGCCGCCAGGTGGTGGCCTTCTGCGGTGACGGCGGCCTGTCGATGCTGATGGGCGACCTCCTCACCGCCGTCTCCCGCGACCTGCCGGTCAAGCTGGTGGTCTTCGACAACGGTCGCCTGGGCATGGTCAAGCTGGAGATGGAGCAGGCGGGGCTGCCCGAGTTCGGCACCGTCCTGCACAACCCCGACTTCGCCGCGGTGGCGCGGGCCGTGGGCCTGCACGGGGTGCGGGTCACCGACCCCCACGACGTCGACGAGGCCGTGCGCGAGGCGCTGGCCCACCCCGGGCCCGTGCTCCTCGACGTGGTCACCAACCCCGACGAGGTGGCCGTGCCGCCGACGCCCACCGTCGCGCAGGGCTGGGGCTTCGCGCTGGCCAAGACCAAGGAGTTCGTCGCCGCTCCGGAGTGACCTCGCGGCACGGGTTTCGCGCCTGTGGCGGCGTTGGGGACAATGGGCGCACCATGGCACCCACCCCTCTGCCGCAGCCCGGCCAGACCGCGCCCGCGATCATCCGCAACTTCTGCATCATCGCGCACATCGACCACGGCAAGTCGACGCTGGCCGACCGGATGCTGCAGCTGACCGGCGTGGTCGACGAGCGCGCCGCCCGGGCGCAGTACCTCGACCGCATGGACATCGAGCGCGAGCGCGGCATCACGATCAAGAGCCAGGCCGTGCGCATGCCGTGGACGGTGCCGGCGGCCAACGAGCAGGGCGCCGAGGCCGGCGACTACGTGCTCAACATGATCGACACGCCGGGCCACGTCGACTTCACCTACGAGGTCTCGCGCTCCCTGGAGGCCTGCGAGGCCGCGGTCCTGCTGGTCGACGCGGCCCAGGGCATCGAGGCGCAGACGCTGGCCAACCTCTACCTCGCCATGGGCGCCGACCTGCACATCATCCCGGTGCTCAACAAGATCGACCTGCCCAGCGCCAACCCCGAGAAGTACGCCGCGGAGCTCGCCGGGCTGGTCGGCTGCGACCCCTCCGACGTGCTGCGGGTCAGCGCCAAGACCGGCGTCGGCGTGGCCGACCTGCTCAACGAGATCGTCAAGCAGACCCCGCCTCCCGTGGGCGAGGCCGACAAGCCCGCGCGGGCGCTCATCTTCGACTCCGTCTACGACACCTACCGCGGCGTGGTCACCTACGTCCGCGTCATCGACGGCGAGCTCAGCCACCGCGACCGGATCAAGATGATGTCGACCGGCGCCACCCACGAGCTGCTCGAGCTCGGCGTGATCAGCCCCGAGCAGGTCAAGGCCGACAAGATCGGCGTCGGCGAGGTGGGCTACCTCATCACCGGGGTGAAGGACGTGCGCCAGTCGCGCGTCGGTGACACCGTCACCACCCAGCACCACGGCGCGACCCAGGCCCTGGGCGGCTACAAGCACCCCAACCCGATGGTCTACGCCGGTCTCTACCCCATCGACGGCGACCAGTTCGGCGACCTGCGCGAGGCGCTCGAGAAGCTCCAGCTCAACGACGCGGCCCTGACCTACGAGCCGGAGACCTCCGGCGCGCTCGGCTTCGGCTTCCGCCTGGGCTTCCTGGGCCTGCTGCACATGGAGATCACCCGCGACCGCCTCGAGCGCGAGTTCAACCTCGACCTCATCTCCACCGCCCCGAACGTGGTCTACGAGGTCGTCATGGAGGACGGCACCGAGCTGACGGTGACCAACCCCAGCGAGTACCCCGAGGGCAAGATCGCCGAGGTCCGCGAGCCGGTGGTCAACGCCACGATCCTCAGCCCCTCGGACTACATCGGCACGATCATGGAGCTGTGCCAGACCAAGCGCGGCACGCTCAAGGGCATGGACTACCTCTCCGAGGACCGTGTCGAGATGCGCTACACGCTGCCGATGGGCGAGATCGCCTTCGACTTCTTCGACCACCTCAAGTCCAAGACCAAGGGCTACGCCTCGCTCAACTACGAGCGCTCGGGCGAGCAGGCCGCCGACCTGGTGAAGGTCGACATCCTGCTCCAGGGGGAGCCGGTCGACGCCTTCTCCGCCATCGTCCACCGCGAGGCGGCCTACTCCTACGGCGTCATGCTGGCCGGCAAGCTCAAGGACCTCATCCCGCGTCAGCAGTTCGAGGTGCCGATCCAGGCCGCCATCGGCGCCCGGGTGATCGCGCGGGAGAACATCCGCGCCATCCGCAAGGACGTCCTGGCCAAGTGCTACGGCGGCGACATCACCCGCAAGCGCAAGCTGCTGGAGAAGCAGAAGGAGGGCAAGAAGCGGATGAAGATGGTCGGCCGCGTCGAGGTCCCCCAGGAGGCGTTCATCGCCGCGCTGTCCAACGGCCCGACCGTCGCCGGCGAGAAGACCGGCAAGAAGTAGGTGCGGGCCCGGTGAGGCCACGGCTGCCCGCCGAGGTCACGGCCTTCGCCTCGCGTGGGCCCGACTGGGCGGCCTTCGTCGAGCGGCTGCCGCGGCTCGTCGAGGAGCTGGCCGGTGCGTGGGAGCTCGCCGCCGACGGCGAGTCCCGCGCCGGGCACTGCTCGTGGGTGCTGCCGGTGCGCACCGACCGCGGGGCGCCGGCGGTGCTCAAGCTCGCCTTCCCCGACGAGGAGTCCGAGCACGAGGCGCTGGTGCTCCAGCGCTGGGGCGGGCGCGCGAGCGTGCGGCTGCTACGGGCCGACCCGCACCGTCGCGCGCTGCTGCTGGAGCGCCTGGAGGACCGCGACCTCACCGAGGCCTGGGACGTCGAGGCCTGCGAGGTCGTCGGCGGGCTCTACGCCGCACTCCACACGCCGGCCCCGCCGCAGCTGCGCACCCTCGCGTCGTACGTCGAGCCCTGGAGCGAGCGGCTGGCCGGGCTGCCGCGCGACGCCGGGGTGCCGCACCGCCTGGTGGAGCAGGCGGTGGCGCTGGGCCGCGACCTGCTGGGCGACGACGCGGCCGCCGGCACGACGATCCACACCGACCTCCACTACGCCAACGTGCTGGCCACCTCGCGCTCCGACGGGCCGGAGTGGCTGGCGATCGACCCGAAGCCGGTCAGCGGCGACCCGCACTACGAGGTGGCGCCGCTGCTGTGGAACCGCTGGGAGGAGGTCCTGGCCTCCGGCGACGTGCGCGACGCGGTGCGCCGCCGCTTCCACACCACCATCGACACCGCCGGCCTCGACGAGGACCGTGCCCGCGACTGGGTCGTCGTGCGCATGCTGCACCACGCCCTGCGGTCGGTGGAGTCGGGAGCGCCCGACGCCGAGTGGCTGACCCGCTGCATCACGATCGCCAAGGCCGTGCAGGGCTGAGCCGGGTTACCCTCGGGGCAGGACACCAGCGCAAAGGGGGACGACGGTGACCGATCAGGACCAGTCGCAGGACGCAGCGGGCGACGCGGGCGACGCGGGAGCGGGCCCGGCGGGTGACGTCGGGGCGCGGGCCGCGGCGCTGCGCGCGGAGCTGGCGACGCGG